>CAZYLX010000395.1:0-4060 GCA_964648595.1 uncultured Acidimicrobiaceae bacterium | reverse complement strand
GGGTACTTCGTGGCCGTCATCGTCGACTTCGACTGACGCGACTCATACAGACGCGACTCATACAACTGCCCAGCTCAGAAATCGCCGGGTGCTCCACCGGTCGGTGGTGTACGGCGGCTCATGTTCTCGAAGCGCGTGAAGTGCCCCAGGAAGGCAAGTTTCACCGTGGCCGTCGGGCCGTTGCGGTGCTTGGCAACGATCACTTCCGCCACACCTTTGGCCTCTGATTCGGTGTTGTAGATCTCGTCGCGGTACAGGAACATCACCACGTCGGCGTCTTGCTCCAATGCGCCGGATTCTCGGAGGTCGGACAGCATCGGCCGTTTGTCCTGGCGCTGCTCCAAACCACGATTGAGCTGGGCCAGAGCCACGACCGGGCATTCGAGCTCACGAGCGAGAATCTTCAGATTTCGGGAAATCTCTGCGACCTCGACCTGGCGGGATTCGGCGTTGCTGCGGCCGGTCATGAGCTGGATGTAGTCGACGACCACCATGGCCAGGTCGCCGGTGCGGCTCTTCAGCCGTCGAGACTTGGCCCGAATCTCCATGACCGTGGTGTGTGGATTGTCGTCGATGTAGATCGGCGACTCGGCCAGACGGCCAACCGAGTGGGTGATGCGGTTCCAGTCGCTCTCCTCCAACCGCCCGGTCTTCATGCGAGTGGCATCCACGCGGGCATCCGCGGACAGGATGCGTTGGGAGAGTTCGAGCTGGCTCATCTCCAACGAGAAGACGAGCACAGGGCGGTTGGACTGCATGGCTGCGTTCGCGGCCATGCCGAGGGCGAACGCCGTCTTACCCATCGCCGGGCGAGCACCAATGACGTAGAACGCATTGGGTTGCAGGCCTGAGGTGAGATCGTCGAGGTCGGTGTAGCCAGTGAGCGTGCCAGTGACCGTGTCGCCTTGCTCGTAGAGCAGTTCGAGGCGATCGAGGTTGGCCGAAAGGAGATCCTTGATCTCGGTGGTGGTGTTGGCCACTCGACGCTGGGCGACGTCGAACATCCGAGCCTCGGCGTCGTCGACGGCCTTTACGACATCTTCGGGAACCCCGTACGCCATCTCGGCGATCTCGTTGCTGACCGAGATCAGTCGGCGAAGCAACGCGTGCTCTTCGACGATGCGGGCGTAGTGCGCAGCATTGCCGATCGCTGGAGTCTCGGCTTGGAGATCGATGAGTACGCCGGGCCCACCGACGGCGTCGAGCAGGTTAGCCCGGGCCAGTTCTTCACCGACCGTGATGGCATCAACCGGCTCACCCGAGCCGTACAAGCTCAACACTGCGTCGAACACATGGCCGTGGGCCGGTCGGTAGAAGTGCTCCACCTCGAGCACTTCAACAACGTCGGCGATGGCGTCGCGGCTCAGAAGCATTGCGCCAAGCACGGCCTCTTCAGCTCGAAGGTTGTGGGGTGGCATGCGGGCAATGCGTTGGCCGCCCGTGTTGGCGCCCGACGACTGCCGCGGTGGTGAGAATCCGCCGGAGCTCTCGCCCGGGAACGGGGTGGTCATCACCGGGTGCGGCGCGTCATCGATCGGGGGTGGCGGGCTCGACGGGGCACTCGTGGGGGTGGTCATCGCCGGGTGCGGCGCGTCATCGATCGGGGGAGGCGGGCTCGACGGGGCACTCGTGGGACCGGAGCTCTCGGGCGAGTCGAACCCTTCTGGTTCAGGCATGGGGGCTTGTGAGTCGTCTGGCAATGGAGCCGGCTCGTCTGCCGTCTCATCTGATGGGAGGTCCTCGCTCACTCGTGACTCGCCTTCGTATGCATGGGTCGGGGTTCGAACTCGGGGCCGGAATCAGAACGCTCGATTCGGACCCGCTTGAACGACGGACTGGGGCTGGGACAGTGTGACGGCTGGAGCCTGTGGACGACTAGGGCCGACATCCTGTGGATGTCGGCCCCGAGTCTGTGGACCGAACCCGGTCCACCTGTGGAAAAACCTGCCGGGGTCGGTCAGGCGGCCGACACCTCGACGGTGACGGGGAACTGCACTTCGTCGTGGGGCTTCACGGTGACCGAATGGGCACCGACCGCCTTGATGCCGTCACCGAGGTCGACCATCTTGCGGTCGAGCTCGACACCGGTCTGGTCCTTGATGGCATCGACAACGTCATGGACGCTGACCGAACCGAACAAGTTGCCTTCGCCGCTGGCCCTCGCCGAGATGGCGATTGTCGCCGTGACGAGGGTGGTGGCCAGTGACTCTGCGGCTTCGCGATCAGCAGCATTGCGCTGCTGCCACGCCTTGCGCATGACGACGGCCTGAGCTTCGACACCCGGCGTTGCCTTCTGGGCGACACCGTTGGGGATCAAGAAGTTGCGGGCGTAGCCATCGGCGACATCAACGATGTCGCCACGGTTGCCGAGCTGTGCGACAGCTTTGTGGAGAACGACCTTCATCAGTCTTCCCCTCCTGCGCTTGCGTCGACGGTCTCGACGGCCGCGGTGGTCTGATCAACGGCTTCGGTGGCCGCAGCGTCGCTGCTGCTGCTGCTGCTGCTGTCGTCGCGACGAGGACCACGATCGCCGCGATCGCCGCGATCACCGCGGTCACCACGGTCGGGCCGATCGCCCCGGCCGCGACGCTGGGTCGTGACCTGGCTGGCGTACGGGAGCAGACCCATCTCACGAGCGTTCTTGATTGCCCGTGCGATTTCGCGCTGCTGCTGACTGTCGTTACCCGACACTCGACGGCCGCGGATCTTGGCTCGATCGGACATGAACCGACGAAGCAGATCGACATCCTTGTAGTCGATGTAGTCGATGCTGTCGCTGTTGAGCGGGCTGATCTTCTTCTTGGTGCGACGGCCGTTGTCCTTCGGCTTGTCGCGTCGTGTGTTGCTACGTGCTTTTGCCACTAGAAGGGCTCCTCTTCGGGTGAGTAGGCGGGCGGTTGCTGTTGCCCGCCACCGGAGGCACCGAACGAGCGGCCCCCCTGTTGACTGTTCTGATTGGTCTGACGATCTTGTCCACCGGCACTGCTACCGCCGCTACCACTGTCGCTGCGCTCGTTGCGCTGCGGGGTTGCGGTGGCCCACTTCAGGCTGATGGCGACATCGTCGGCGACGATCTCGACCTTGGATCGCTTGTCGCCGTTGTCGGTTTCCCAGCTTCGCTGATCGAGGCGACCGGAAACGGTGACTCGTGTGCCACGGCCGACAGATTCGGCGACATTCTCGGCGAGCTGAGCCCAACACGTGACGTCGATCCACGAGGTGGCTTCTTCCCACTCGTTGGTCTGTCGGTTCTGCCACCGACGGCTCACCGCGACGCCGAAATTGGCGACAGCTTGGCCGTTAGGTGTGAAGCGAAGTTCGGGTTCACGGCCGGCGTTGCCGGTGATCGTGACGTTGTTGTCTTGTGCCATGAGGTTCCCCCTGGTCAGGCAGTGGCGGCCGCAAGCCCACGCTTGTGAGCTTCCTTCAGCGGCAGCCGCATGAACTTGTGGCGGACCACGTTGTCCGCGAGCCGAAGAGTGCGATCGACCTCTTCGACAATCGTTGGAGCGAGCAGCTCGAGGACGACGTAGAAGCCGTCGGTCTTGTGGTTGATCTCGTAAGCAAAGCGCCGAAGGCCCCACTTGTCGACTTTCTCGACGGTGGCGCCTGCTTCGGCTGCCTGTTCGTTGAGGCGGTTGAGCGCCTGCTGTACGTCTGACTCTTCAGTGTCAGACGTGAAGATGAGCATGAGTTCGTACGCACGCATGGGCGTGATGTACCTCCCTGTGGATCCGGAGTGGTCTCCGGAGCTCCCGACGGTCGGAAGCAGGGTCTGCCCTGGATGGACCAGGTATGACCCCGAAAGGCTAGCGGTGAGAAATGAGAACCGGCGAGGCCGGTCTGGTGGCTGAAGGCCATCTGCCCATCATCTTCGTCGGGTGGTGTGACAGTCTTAACGGAATCGCAAACACCTGCTACCCAGTTCAGTCCGACAAGCCCCGAACAGGAGCCAAATCCAATGTCGCTCACCATCGCTGCCATCACCATCGACTGCGCTGACGCCAGCGTCGTCAGCGCCTTCTGGTCCGCTGCGTTCGACCAACCCGTGGACCCCGAG
>CAZYLX010000394.1:0-4073 GCA_964648595.1 uncultured Acidimicrobiaceae bacterium | reverse complement strand
CCGGTCACGAGTTGGGGTTTCCTCGTCTTTGCGACGGTCTCGATCCTCGCCCTGCCGGTGATGCTGGCCGAGTTGGTTCTCGCTTACATCGATGTGAAGTACGGGTTCCTTCCGACAAAGGAGAACCGGGCCGTCCTGGTAGACATCGCGAACTCGGTGAACCTCGTTCCCGCCCTGTACTTCGTCGCCGTTCCCGTCCTGGCCATGGCGGTCGACATCATTGGTGTCCACACTGGTCGACCGGCCCGCTTCCACAAAGCAATCCTCGCGATGATCGGCCTCTTCGGCTTCATGGCGTACGGAGCGGACATGTTCAGCTTCGCTTGGAGGGGCCGCCCCGTTGACTTCAACAACGGCCTACTCGTCGCCGCAACCATCGGTGCGGTTTTGCCCGTCCTCCTCACGTTGGCTCTCGCCGGTGATTCGATGGCGAAGGGCAGAGCGAAGATCAATACGCCGTTCGTGGCATCGCTGCTCGGCGGCGTCTTGTTGCTCACCGGTGCAGCGACGGCCCTCCTTGGGGTTGTTGATCCCATCCTGGAGTTCATCGAGGACGTCGCTGACGAAGAGATCGACTCCTCGCTCGATGTGCTCGGCACCTCATTCCATTGGGGTGTCCGCGGGTTCATCGTCGGCGCCGTCATCCTCGGCCTGATCTCCGCTGTCCATCATTGGGGCCACAAGATCTGGGGGCGGGCCCTCGACGACCGCATCGGGTTCCTCGAGGTGCTGGCCGTCGCAGCCGGAACCGCGGCCTGGGGCATCGGCAACATCGTTGCCGGCTTCCTCGACCAGCCCGGTCTGCCAGTCGTTGATGCCAGCGGCGACACCACGGTCGAACTCATGAACATCATCTCCACCGTCGGTATCGGTCTCGTGGCCGGCGGTGTTGCCCTGCTCGTGCTGAACGTGCTCGGCGTTGTCGCCGGCCGGGCTGGAACTGCGGCGGAACCCTGGGCAGGAGCCACCCTCGAGTGGGCAACTGCATCACCACCGATTGGTCGCAACTTCGCCGAGGCTCCCGTTGTGTCCTCGGCCACCCCGCTGGTCGACATGGCCATGGCCGAAGCATCTGCCGATACATCTGAGGGAGAGGTGGCCTGATGAGCGGCACCGCAGTGACCCCGGCCGACACCCACAGCATCCGCGCGACGATCCCTTCGGCGATCACCGCACCTGCTCCGGCTCGCCCCCGGCTGCTCCTGATCGGAACGGCGTTCGCGTCAGTCGCAACCGTCATGCTGATGGCCGGTCTGATCGGCATCTACGCCGGCACCCGAGCTGATGTCATCGCCAGCGGAGAAGTCTGGCTTCCAAGTGGAGTGACCATCCCGCTCACCCAGCCGAACATGATGGCCATCACCATGGTGTTCTCTGTGTTCATCATGATCTGGGCGGTCTCATCGCTCGGTCGTGGCGATCGGGCCATGGCCTACGTTGCACTCGGTCTCGTGCTGTTGATGGGCTTCTCTGTCATTGCCCAGACTGGCTACCTGCTCACGATCATGGGCCTCGGCGTGGCTGCTGATCCGAAGGCGTCGCTCATCTACGGAGTCATCGGCACCCACCTCGCCATTCTCGGAGCGGCGATGGCCTTTGTTGCCCTGATGACCTTGCGAGCCCTGGGCGGCGAGTACGGCGCCAAGGATCGCGAAGGCGTCTATTCGGCCGCCATGTTCTGGTACGTCACCGTCTTCTTGTACATGGTTGTCTGGCTCGCCATCTACATCACCAAGTAGGTCGTCAATGTTCACCTGGGGTTCCAAATTCTTTCTCGGCTTGATGGCGGGCACCTTGGTCGGTGCGATCGCTTACGGCCTGATCACCGGCGGCGACCCGGTCGGTGTGATCAGCTTTGGCTACAGTGGCGGCGTCGGCGACCACGTCGGCTATGCCGTGCTGATGTTCGCCGCTGCCGGGCTCGGGCTCCTCGGCTTCATCAGCGTTCTGGTTCGGGATGGTGACGCCGACGTCATGGCCGCTCGAGCAGGTGTTGCTTCGGTCCCTCCCGTGCAACAGCCAGTCGATCCGTCGTATTGGGGCGCAATCGCTGCGTTCGGTGTTGCCGCCATGATCATCGGGTTGGCGCTGAGCCCCCTGTTCTACATCCTCGGCATTGCCGTCCTCGCCGTCACCACGCTGATGTGGGGAATCCAGGCATGGGCAGACCGAGCAACCGGCGACCCTGAAGTGAACCGGGAGGTCCGGGCTCGTGTGCTCGGCCCGATCGAACTTCCGATGCTCTCCATGCTCGGGATCGCTGTCGTCGCCGTTGGTGTGTCGCGCGTGTTCCTCGCCACCTCCAAGACCGGGGCAACGGTTGCCGGTTCCCTCTTCGCACTCTTTGTCTTCGGGGCCGCTGTTCTGATGTCGAAGGTCAACCTCAAGCGCAACGTCGTCAACGGCATCGTTGCGCTCGGCGCCCTGGCCATTCTGGCCGGGGGCATCATCGGCGCCGCCGTCGGCGAGCGCGATTTCGAGCACCATGAAGAAGACCACTCCGAGGCCGAAGGCTGATGAAAAACACGTCGCTTCCGACTTCACGAGTCGACCCCCACTGCACCATGCTTGAGAGCACAATGACCAAGACAAGATCCATCGTTCGTTCGGGCCCGCTTCTCCTCGGACTCACTCTCCTTGCCGCCGCCTGCGCCGAGGACAAGCCACTCAACACCTACGGAGCCAAGGGTCCGAAAGCCCAGCAGATCGAGACCTTCAGTTATTGGATCTGGCCACCCATGATCGCCATCTTCATCCTGGTGTCGATCGGTGGCTGTGTCCTTGCCTGGAAGAACCGGGTCAAGCCCGAAGACTTCGACCACGACGACTTGCCCGAGCAGGTGCACGGCAACGCCACACTCGAATGGGGATGGACCGCCGCGCCGGCCGTCATCCTCGCGATCGTGGCTGTTCCGACCATCCTCGTCACCTTCGACCTTGAAGAGAAGAACGAGGCGCCAGCGGCTCAGAGTGAGTGCCGCCTCAACGCCGATGGCACCCGGTCCGGTGAACTCGATGTGATGGTTGTCGGCCAGCAGTGGTGGTGGGAGTACCGCTACGACACCGACTGCGACGGCTTCTTCGAAGATGCCAACGGTGACGGAGAGATCAACGAGATCGATCAGGAATGGCCGCTCGAAATCGCACTCGATGACGACGATCTCGTTGTCGCCAACCAACTGGTGATCCCTGCCGGTGAACAGGTCGATCTCACGATCACCTCGCGCGACGTCATTCATTCCTTCTGGTTGCCTCGCCTCAACGGCAAGCGCGATGCCGTGCCCGGACGCATCCACACCTGGTCGATCGAGGCCGACGAGCCAGGTGAGTACAACGGCTGGTGCACCGAGTACTGCGGCCTGTCCCACGCTCGGATGCGAATGAGCTCGGTCGCGCTGGCTCCTGCCGAATTCGACGAATGGGTCGAGAATCAGATCCTGGCTGCCGACATTCCCGAATCACGACCCGAACTCGCTGAAGGTGAAGATCGGCCTCGTGCTGAAGACTTCGAAGGAGAGGCCCTCGAGGCGTTCTTCGAACAGGAAGAGGAGTACCTGGCAGCTGCGGGTCGCGCCACCTTCCAGGCCGTTTGTACCTCCTGCCACGTCATTCGCGAGGATCCGACCGATCCTGACGGCGACGCCTACGAGTACGGCCGAGATTTCGAAGCAGCGCTTGTTGCCCGAGCGGCTCCCGATCTGACGCACTTCGCCACTCGAACGGTCTTTGCCGGTGCGATCTTCAGCCAGTACGTCGACGTCGATGCCGACGACGACGATCTGCCCTCCGTTCTTTCCTCGAACAACACGAACTATCTCGATCTGGCCGATTCTGATCTGCGCTTCAACGCAGCTCAGCTTCGCCGCTGGATCAGTAATGCCCCTGGCCAGAAGGCAATGGATCCCGACAACCAGCTCGGTATGCCGGCCTTCCCCCAGTTGACAGAAGCAGATCTCGAAGCACTGGTCGCCTACTTGGCGACGCTCGATTGAGCAGGAGCTGATACCGCATGGCAATCATCGAGAACGAACCACTCGCACTTCCCGCTGGCGACATTCCTGACGTCGCCGATC
>CAZYLX010000393.1:0-4076 GCA_964648595.1 uncultured Acidimicrobiaceae bacterium | reverse complement strand
GTCCGAACCCGTACGACATGCTGCTCGGCGCCCTCGCAGCGTGCACCAGCATCACCGTGTCGATGTACGCCAAACGCAAGAGCATCGACATCACGTCGCTGTCGGTCGAATACTCCTACGACAAAGTGCACGCCAATGACTGCGAACAATGCGACGACAACCACAGCGGCATGGTCGATCGCGTCACGTCACGCATCTTCATCGACGGAGACTTCGACGAAGACACCCGCAAGCGATTGATGGACATCGCCCAGCGCTGCCCAGTCCACAAGACCCTCGAAAAGGGCATCGTGTTCGACGAAATCGTCTACGCAGGCTGAACAACGCTCCCCGAACCCCGGGTTGCTCACCCTCACTTTCAGTGCTCTCAGCCCCGGGTTCGCCAGATCGGGTCGAGACCTGGCCTAGTCTGGGAACGTATGTTCGACGACCTGAACCCCGAGCAACGGTCTGCTGTCCACCACGATGGCACTCCCCTGCTCATCATCGCCGGTGCCGGAACGGGCAAGACGAAGACACTCGTCAGCCGCGTCGTGCGTCTGATCGACGACGGCGTCGATCCGAATCGGATCCTCCTTCTCACCTTCACTCGGCGAGCGGCAGCCGAGATGCTCGGCCGCGTCAAAGGTGCATCGACCAACCGGGCCGCCGGTCAGGTCTGGGGCGGCACGTTCCACGCGACAGCGAATCGGCTCCTGCGATCCGTCGGCCAGAACGCTGGCCTCCCCCCCAATTTCACTGTGCTCGACCAGGCCGACAGCGTCGATCTCTTCGGCATGGTCCGCAACGAAGAAGGCTTCGGCGAGCGAGGCAAGCGGTTCCCACGTAAAGAAACGATCGCCAACGTTTACGGCCGCATGGTCAACAGCCAGGCCAAGCTCGACGACGTCTTGGAGACCGACTACCCGTGGGTCGCCGACCACGCCGACGACTTCCGAACCATCTTTGGGGCCTACACGGCCCGCAAGCGCCACCATCAAGTCCTCGACTACGACGACCTACTCCTGTTCTGGCGAGGCATCGCCAGCAGCAAGACCGGCGCTGGCCTGCGAACCCTGTTCGACCACATCCTGATCGACGAGTACCAGGACACGAATCCCATTCAGGTCGACATCATCTCGGGCATGGTCGGGCCGAACACCCAGGTCTGCGCCGTCGGTGACGACGCCCAAGCCATCTATGGGTTCCGGGCCGCCACCGTTGAGAACATGTGGAAGTTCGGCGAGCGCTTCGAGGGCGCGACGACCATCACGCTGGAGCAGAACTACCGGTCGACGATGCCCGTCCTCTCCGTAGCCAACGCCGTGCTCAATCAAGGCACCGGAGGCGACACCCACTTCCGCAAAGATCTCTGGTCGACCAGAACCAGCGGGCCTCAACCCGTGTTGGCCGTTCATCATGATGAGGGCGACCAGAGCACCGATGTCGCCGAACGGGTTCTCGATGCAAGGGAGCGAGGCATCGACCTGCGGGAGCAGGCGGTCCTCTTTCGCACCGGACATCACGCCGACCACCTCGAGCTCGAACTCACGCGACGCGACATCCCCTATGTGAAGTACGGCGGCCTCAAGTACCTCGAAGCGGCACACGTGAAGGACCTGCTGTCGCTCCTGCGGGTCTTGGAGAATCCGGCTGACCAGCTGGCGTGGCATCGGGTGTTCGACACGATCGAGGGAGTCGGACCGGCGACAACTCGACGCCTCGCCGAGGAATTGGCGATTGCCGATCCCGACGTCGACTCGGTCGAGCGTCTCCTCTCCGGCAGCATTCGGTTTCCCAGGGCGTCGCTCGAGCACGCGGCCGAGCTGCAGGCGTCGTTCGGCGACTGCCGCTCTGACATGGCGCCGGCCGAACAGATCAATCGGCTCCATCAGTACTGCGCTGCCGTGTTCCCGAACCGCTACGAGAACGCGGCTGCACGACTGGCCGACATCGACCAGCTGGCAGCCACCGCCACCCAGTATCCAACCCGCTCTCGCCTGCTCACCGAGCTGACCCTCGACCCCCCAGGCAAGACGGGCGATCTCGCCGGCCCTCCACACAAGGATGATGACTGGCTCACGCTCAGCACCATCCATTCAGCCAAGGGCTGCGAGTGGCGATCGGTTCATCTCCTCCATGCGGCCGACGGCAACATCCCGTCGGACATGGCCATCGGCGACAAGGCCGGTCTGGCCGAGGAGCTGCGGTTGCTCTACGTAGCGCTGACCCGTGCGAAGGACGAACTCTCGGTGCACGTGCCACTGCGGTATCACGTGAACCGCCACGGCTCCGACGATCGCCATCTCTACGCCCAGATGAGTCGCTTCATCGAGCCCGTGCGCGAACTGTTCGACGAGACCTCACCTGAGGCGAGCAACGACCTGTTGGATCTCGAGGTCATCGACGGGGTTGGCGTGGCCGACGAAGTCGATTCCATGTTGACCGCTCTCTGGTCCTGACACCCTCGAGCCGTTGTAGCTTGGCAATGTGACCACTCCTGGAACCGTTCGGCGTATCACCGTCGTTTCGTCGCTCCGACTCAGGGACACCCTGCGAGGAGCCAAGGATCCCGTCATGGTGGGCCCCGGCGAGTCGTGGTGGAGCACCCGCACACCAGACGGGACCGGCACGCTCCGCATGACCCGCATCGCAGAGACAGAGGTGAGCGCCGAGGCATGGGGATCCGGTTCGGCCTGGCTTCTCGAGCAGGCGCCTAAATTGCTCGGCCAAGCCGACGATCTCAGCGGCTTCGAGCCGGTCGGCCCGGTCGCTCATGCTTGGGCTCGAAACCCGTTCCTGTTGTCACGGACCGACCGCCCGTGGGATGCGTTGGTCGGGGCGATCCTCGGACAGAAGGTCCAGGTGACAAAGGCCCATCAAAGCCGCCGCCAGCTGGCCAGGAAGTTCGGCGAGCCGGCGCCCGGACCTCGTGGCGGCTGGATCCTGCCCGGGGCCGACACCGTGGCCGACATGGCCTACTACGACTTCCACCCGGTCGGCGTCGAACGCAAACGAGCGGAGATCATCATCCGCGTTGCTCGCGAACTCCGCCGCCTTCCACGACTGACCGAGACAGCCGAACCAAACCAAGTCAAGGCTCGGCTCGAACGCATCCGAGGCATTGGTCCGTGGACCACCAACATGGTGACAGCGGTGACCATGGCCGACGCCGACGCTGTGCCGGTTGGCGACTATCACATCCCCAACACGGTCGCCTGGTTCCTGCAACGGGAAGCTCGGGCCACCGACGAGCGCATGCTGGAATTGCTCGAGCCATACGCCGGCCATCGCTGGCGAGTGGTCCGGTTGGCCAAGAGTTCAGGCAAGGCACCGGCCTACGGGCCAAGGATGTCGTTGACGTCCGACGGCATGCACCGCGCTAACTGAGTCGATCGACAGCGAATGGGTGACATGCTGGCCGGATGAAGTCGTTCGGCATCACTGAAGAGATCCACCGCTATGTCCTCGACCACTCGAACCCGCGAGATGACTCGGTTTCGGCGTCGCTGGCGCGAGCAACACGGGAACGGTTCCCCGATCGCGCAGGTATGAACATCGGCTCTGACCAAGGCCAGATCCTCAAGGCCTTCGTCGAGATCGGCGGGGCGACCACAGTGGTCGAAGTAGGCACATTCACGGGCATGTCTGCGTTGTGGCTCGCTCGTGGCTTGCCGAGCGACGGCCGACTGATCTGCTTCGAACTGGTCGACACCTATCTCGAAACCGCCACCAACGCTTGGGAACAGGCCGGGGTAGCCGACCGGATCGAGGTTCGCCTCGGCCCGGCCACCGAGAACCTTGCCAAGCTCGACGAGGGACGCCACATCGATCTCGCCTTCATCGATGCCGACAAAGCGGGGTACGCGACCTATCTCGATCTACTCCTTCCTCGGATCACCGACCGAGGGGCGATCTTGGTCGACAACGTTCTCTGGCGGGGCCAGGTCATCGACGAGTCAGATACATCGACCGACACGATGGCCCTACGAGCGTTCAACGACAACGTCGCTGATCGAGACGATTGCGACGCCGTGATCCTCACGATCGGGGACGGCGTCACCCTGATCCGGCCCCGCCGGTAGCCGAACCGGGGG
>CAZYLX010000392.1:0-4090 GCA_964648595.1 uncultured Acidimicrobiaceae bacterium | reverse complement strand
CATCGACCGAGAACCCGCCATTGAAGAAGGCGATCCGCCGCAAGAACGTCTGCTGAGCGGTATCGAGCGATTCGTACGACCAGTCGATCGCGCTGCGAAGCGTCTCGTGGCGACCGCGCGCTCCCGATCGACCGGTACCCCGCAAGATCTCGAACCGCCGATCGAGTCGCTCCAGGATCTGAGCCGGCGGTAGGACTCGACACGTTGCGGCAGCCAATTCGATCGCCAGCGGGATTCGGTCGAGTTGCTCACAGATCTGGGACTCGATTACCGGATCGAAGCTGTCCACATCGGCGCCGGCCGCAGCCGCGCGCTGGCGGAAGACCTGAGCTGCATGTTCCCTCGAGGAAAACGGACCGAGCTGGTAGATCCGTTCGCCGGCGACGCCGATCTGCTCCCGGCTCGAGGCCAGAATCCGAAGCTTGGTGGTGTCCGCCAGAATCTGATCGCACAGATCTGCGACATCGCCGAGCACGTGCTCACAGTTTTCGAGGATCAACAACAGGTCGTGGCCGCGCACCAACTCGGCCAACTGCCGGCTGTTGTCGGGCACCGGCACACCGAGCGCGGCAGCGGTCGCCGAGAGCACGGAACGTAGGTCCCGGCAGGGCGCGAGTTCGGCGACCCAGACTCCATCTTCGAAGCTGGAAACTAACTCGGCGCCGACGGCGTGCGTCAGACGAGTCTTGCCGACCCCACCAACGCCGGTAACCGTTACCAGCCGTTCCCGGCTCAGCAGTTCGGTCAGTTCGGCCTGCTGCTCATCACGGCCGATCAGCTGGTTGGGCGCCGCCCCCAGATTGGATCGTTTCGTGTCGAGCGCCCGCAACGAACCGAAGTCGCCGTCGCCGACCTGGAACAACGCGATCGGTTGGGGCATCCCCTTCAGCAGGTAGTCACCGAGAGCCCGAACGGTCATGCCGGCTGTCGCCTCGATACTCGAGTCCAGCAACACCTGGCCTCCGTGGCCGGCGTCGCACACCCTGGCTGCCTGGTTGACGGGTGGGCCGAAGTAGTTGTCGTCACGGAACTCGGCGTGCCCGGCATGCACGCCAATCCGGACTGCGAGCACCGGGCCGTCGCCCCAATCGGCCTCGGCAAGGGCGGACTGAGACTCGATCGCCGCCCCGATCGCATCGCCGTCATGACGAAAGGCAACACCGAACCCGTCGCCGGGGTTCGAGAAGATCACACCGCCGTGGCGCTCGATGCAGCGACGCATCACGGCATCGTGGACGCGCAGACTGGCCGCCATCGCCGATCCATGCTGTTGCCAGCTGGCGGTCGAGTCGACGATGTCGCTGAACAGGAACGCAAACCGACCCGTCGGGTCGTCGAAAGCATGTTTCATGGAGCGGTCATGTCAGGCGAACGCCACGACATCGCCTGTTCGTTCGTGCTCATCATTCTGCTGTCCTCTCTGGCGGCGCCGGTCGAACCCCGCGAAGAACGCCTTGCGGGGACCAACTGAACCTAGTGCCATGTCAGGCGGTCGGCGATCGGAGACGGCCCGAGCAGGACGACGTGGGCGCCTTCGTGCGGTACGTTCTCGAAATGACGCACTACATCGACCTGCGCAGTCGGATCCTCGAGTCCGACCTCTACGCACGCGATCGGGCACTCGAGGTGAATCAAGCGATCTACCGGTGGAAGCACCTCGCCGGATTGCCGGCCTTCTGCGATGGCCTCCCCAAGCCTGAGGTCGACACCAGTTTCGACGCTGCCCGCGCGGCATATGACATCACCACCAGCATCGGATCGGCCGCGATCAAGACCGTCGGATGGACGCTCTACAACGCGCGCAAGAACAAGCTCACGCACTACGACCGATTCTCCTTGGCCCGAACTCGTCCCAAGGTCGCTTCGCGATGGCTTGATGACGAAGAGTTCGCCCGGCAGCGGTTGAACGGTGTCAACCCGTTGCTGATCGAGCGCTGTGAAGAGATTCCCGAGAAGTTCGCAGTCACCAACGATCGGGTCCACGCTGTGATCGGCCCCGAGACCCTCGAAACACTCGCCGGTACCGGCCGGTTGTACCTTTGCGACTGGCAGGAACTGGAGGGCGTCCCGGTCAACCTCGGCCGGTTCCTCACGGCACCGATGGCATTGTTCTGGCTCGACCGGCGCAAGGTGCTGATGCCGCTGGCGATCCAACTCGGTCAGTCGGCCGCTGAGGCACCGTTCGTGTTCACCCCGGCCGACGACCGCTGGCTGTGGTTGACGGCCCGGACCCATGTGCAAACCGCCGATGCCGCCTATCACGAGGTGCTGACACACTTGTTCCGTACTCATCTGTCGATGGAAACGGTCAAGGTCGCCCTGTGTCGGGCGCTCCCACCGCAACACCCGGTGCACGAGCTGCTCGACCCGTTCTTCGCCGGCACGATCAGCATCAACCACAAGGCTCGAAACGACCTGATCGCTCCCGGTGGGCCGATCGACCTGGCGATCTCGGTCGGCAGCGATGGTGCCTACTGGCTGATGAACCAGGCGAACGAGACGTTCAAGTTCACCGACCTTCACCCGATCAAGAATCTCAGAGAGCGTCGTATCCCTGATCTGGAACGGCCCTACCTCCGCGACCCGCATGACAGGCCGCCATGCCAGTGCGATCACACCCGCGCGTGCAAGCGCATCGAGGACCCAAAAGAATGTGATTGCAGCCACACCGCCAGGTGCCTTGCCAGCGATGACAAACTGCCGGGCTACCACTACCGCGACGACGTGCTGCTGCTCTGGGACGCCGTTGGCAGGTTCGCGCACAAGGTGTTGCGGCTCTACTACAAGGATGATGCCGCGGTGGCCGCAGACGAAGAACTGGCCGATTGGTGCCGTGAGTTGACCTCCCGGGAAGGTGGCCGAATGAAAGGATTGCCGCTGAACAACGGCAAATTCACCATCTTCGCCGACCTCAGGTACGTCGTGCAGCAGGTCATCTTCACGGCGTCGTGCGAGCACTCGGCGGTCAACAACGGCCAATACGACTACTTCGGGTACATCCCAAACGCTCCGGGATCTGTGTACCTTCCGCCGCCGAAGACACTCGGTCCGAAGAACGAAGCAGAGTTCTGCTACATGCTGCCGCCGATGAAGTCGGTCGACGTACAGATGACCTTGGTGCATCTTCTATCGGCGCCGCCGATGTCACGCCTTGGCGACTTCCCGGACCAGTTCTTTCTGTCGATCGACCCGGTCCACAAGGAGATCGACCGGTTCCGCGACGACCTCGACCAGATCGCACTCCACATCCAGGAGCGCAACAAGCACCTCCCGGTTCCGTACACCTACCTCGATCCGGTGCAGATCGCTGGTTCGGTCAACGTGTAGTGCCGACCGCTGGCTCTGCGGGGGGCGGCGGCCCGGGCGGGTTCGGCATCGGGGGAACCGGCTCCCAATCGGGTTCGTGGCGGCTGTCGCCGAACTCCTTCGGCATCCCCTTCAACCGGTATGACAGGAGTCGTGACCGTGCGGCCCATTTGCCGGCCTTGCGGAAGTTGTTGAGCGAGTGGGGATCCTCCAGTGAGACCCCCATCGGGACGGGAAGCTCCTCGGGGTGGTTTTCCAGGTCGAACCAGGTCCGCATGCTTTCTTTGTAACTGCACACATCGGTCAGCGTGACGTCCGCGATGGTTTCCCACGGCACGACGTCTGCGTACCATTCGTATTTCGCAGAAACCCACTGGCGCTCGGGCCCCGGCGGTCGCTCTCGGAGCTGCACCTGCAGCCGGTACTTGACCGTGCCGTCACCTTCGAGCAGTTTCGCCATCTCGTCTTTGAGATAGTTGCGCGATAGCTCCTCGCCGGGATACGGGTTCTGGAGCCAGTTGTGGTCGGCCCACCATTGGTCGAGTTCGCCGGACTCCATCAGCTGGTCACCGTTTGGATGGCCGTGGACGTCTGCGGCGAAGTTGCCATCCTGCGGGGGGTTGTCATCCTGCGGGGGAGGGAACACTTCGGATCGCTTCTTCAGTTTTGTTTCCCAGTCCTCGGCGATCAGGCGGTACCTGACGTAGTAGTAGGTCTCGTCGACGCTCAAGTAGCCGAAGCATGTCTGAGAGTGATAGCTGAGGTCGGTGAACGAATCGGGGTT
>CAZYLX010000391.1:0-4122 GCA_964648595.1 uncultured Acidimicrobiaceae bacterium | reverse complement strand
GCCTCACCCTCTGACAGAAACGAGCTGACCAGATGATTGATACGAACACGGCAGTTTCCGCACCAACAACAGCGCTACGCGACCTCGGCCTCCGAGAATCCGCGGCAGATCCGAACGCCAATGATCTGGACAAGGACGCGTTCCTCCAGCTCCTGGTGGCCCAGCTCCGATATCAGGATCCACTCAATCCGAATGATCCGTCTGAGTTCATGGCGACCACGGCCCAATTCACCACGATCGAGAAGCTCGACGAGCTGACCCAACAAGGCGCCAACAACGCCATCATCAGCGGATTGAGCATGGCGAGCTCGCTCGTTGGGCGAACGATCACCTACGTGGGCTCTGATGATGCGATCGCCACTGGCGTCGTGTCGAGCGCCAAGGTGAGTGGTGGCGAGGTTCGCCTGGTCACCGACTCCGGAACCGTCGATCTCTCGACGGTCATCGGCATCGGAGAGACCGAGGCAGCGGCCACGGCACCCGTGGCCACGCCCACCGCTACAACCGCAACTCCGGTAGTGACGACGGACGACACCGAAGCACTGGCCCGAGTTGCCAACCCGGCTGAACCCCTTGTCACCGCTGAAACCGCAGTTGCGACCGAAGCCGCAGTCCCGATCGCCATCTCATCCGTCCCTCCAACCGCAGTAGCAGCACCGCCCCAGGAAGACCCGTTGATCGCCGGCCTGGCGACTGACAACACCGAACCGAAAGAACCCACCTCATGATCCGTTCCATGTACTCCGCTGTTTCCGGGCTCCGAGCCCACCAGACCATGATGGACGTTGTCGGTAACAACATCGCCAACGTCAACACCAACGGCTTCAAGAAGTCGAACGTCGTCTTCCAGGACATCCTGAGCCAGACGCTCAACGGCGCCAGCGCCCCGACGAGTGGCATCGGCGGCACGAACCCGGCCCAGATCGGCCTTGGTGTACAGGTCAACAACATCGCTCAGAACTTCCTCCAGGGCGCACTGCAGACCACCGGTCGGGATCTCGACCTCTCGATCCAGGGCGACGGGTTCTTCAACCTCGAGCAAGACGGCCAGCAGCTCTACGGCCGTGCCGGCTCGTTCTTCGTGGATGCCAACGGCAACCTCGTGAGCGGGAGCGGAGGCTATGTTCAGGGCTGGGGAGCTGACACCGCCGGCGCGATCAACAACACGGGGCCCGCTGGGCGGCTCCGGATTCCTGCCGGTGAACAGGTTGCCCCAGTGATCACGTCCAATGTCGATTTGGGCGGCAACCTGCCGGCAGACGCACTTGTCGGCGACACCCATTTCAGCAGCCTCAACGTCTACGACGGCCAGGGGGCCACGGTCGAGTTGAACATCACGTTCACCAAGTCGGCGGCCAATGAGTGGGGCCTCACGGCAACATACGGTGATGCCGGAACTCCAGTCGCGGTGACCGACAATGTCCTTCAGTTCGACGCAGCGGGCCGCATCGTCACCCCCGCTGATTTCAATGCAAACATCGCAGCCGGGGGAATCCCTGGTCTCGGCGACATCGCCTTGACCATGGGAGGCCTGAACAGTTCCGGTGAGGTGACCCAGCTCGCCGCACTCGGCTCGATCGCAGCCGTCACCCAGGACGGGTCCAGCACCGGCACGCTGGCCAGCCTCACCGTCGGCCAGGACGGCGTCATCACCGGCTCGTACAGCAATGGCCAGGTGAAGGCCCTGGCGCAGGTGGCGATTGCCTCGTTTGCGAATCCCGAGGGTCTCGAGCGTGTGACTGGAACGATGTTCATCGAATCGGTGAACTCCGGTTTGGCCCAGCTCGGCGCAGCAAGCGCCGGCGGGCGAGGAGTCATTGCTCCAGGAACGCTCGAGATGTCCAACGTCGATCTCGCCGAGGAGTTCACGAACCTGATCCGAACCCAACGAGGCTTCCAGGCCAACTCCCGAGTCATCACGACCTCAGACGAGATGCTTCAGGAAATCGTGAACCTCAAGCGCTGATGTACGTCCAACTGTCCGTCTGACTGTCGATTGAACCCGATCGAGGAGCTCGCACATGACTCAACGTCTGTTGTCTGGGGCGACGCCCGCCCTGCCGACCATCGACGATCTCTTTGTCGACCCTCGCACGTTGCCAACACCTCCAGTTTCGGTGTTGGAGATCATGCGGCGGTCAGAAGATCCCGACGTTGCAGTGTCGGACATCGTCGCGCTCGTCGAAGTCGACGTCTCGATTGCGGTACAGGTCTTGCGGATGGCCAACTCGGCCCTCTACTCACCGGTCCGTGAGATCACGACCATCAGCCGGGCGATCACCACGCTCGGTCTTCGGACCATCCGGCTCTTGGCCCTGATGACATCCCTCAGGTCGCTCATTCCTCAACAGGGCGACGCAATCGACATGGTCGACATACGTCGACGGATGGTGATCAACGCAAGCCTGGCGCGGCGTTGTGCGGAGCTCGTCGACCCGTCACAGCGGGACGAGGCCTTCCTTGCCGGTCTTCTCACCGGAATCGGCCCCGTGGTTTTGGCTTCGGGTGCCCCCGAGGTCTGTCGCCAGCTGATGGGTTCTGCCGAACAGTGGCCGGACGCATCAACCGAACGCAACGTGTTGGGCTTCAGCAGCGACGATGTCACTGCTGAGCTCATTCGCCGATGGGCGTTGCCCGGTGTGTTCAGCGACGCGATCGCGGCCCGGGCGACCGCTCCTACATCAAGCGGTACGACCCTCACCGCCTGTCTCCGTATGGGTCTGTTGGCCGAACGAGTCCTGACGGGTCGCGATCCGGGCCCGGCATTGATCGAGCTGCACTCGACGATGGAGACGCTGGTGAACCTGGCCCCCGAAGCTGTCGATGCATGGCTCATCGACGCCGAACCCGTCGTCGCTGAGGCGGCCACGCTTCTACAGTTTCGGATTCCGCGTGCCGTGGCGTATTCCGAACTGCTGCTCGAAGCAACAGAGCGGATGCTGTCACTCCAACAGACCGCAGAGAGCGAGTTGCTCGGCGACGTCAGCGCAGCCGGAGCTCTGGCCAAACGCAATGACGAGCTGGCCGTGGAAGCAGCGACCGATGCGCTCACTCAGTTGCCGAATCGTCGATCGTTCGACTCGACGCTCACGGAACACATGAAACGGTTCCGCCGTCGCCCGTCTCGAAGCGACGCCGGACTCGGCCTCCTCATGCTCGATCTTGATCACTTCAAGCAGGTCAACGACGTCTTTGGCCACAGCGTTGGCGATGATGTCCTACGTGTGGTCGGAGCGTTGTTGCAACGCCTGATTCGTGGCGACGATTTCGCCGCCCGGTTCGGCGGCGAGGAATTCGTGATGTTGATCCCGGACACCACCAAGACAACGCTCGCGGCGATTGCTGAGCGCCTTCGCGTCGCGGTCAGCGAACTCGCGGTCGAGCTCGACGATGGTCGCACCGTGTCCATCACCGCCAGCATCGGCGGAGCACTGATGAACGGCCTCGATGAGATCGATGGCGAGCGAGCGCTCGTCGAAGCGGCCGACCGTCAGCTCTACGTGGCCAAGCGCCGCGGGCGAAACTACACCTGCTTGGCCTGAAGGCGCTGATCGAGGCTTCCTGAGCCTCACAACCGGCCCCTCTGAGCCGAGGCTGTACCCGTGCTCGATCCTCGCCCGAATGTTGACAACCTGGCGACGCGCCGCGCCGGTCGTCGAGCCGGCGATCGCAGCGAACTGTTCGACGATCGCATCCTGGTTGTGGACGACAACCGAGCCAACCTGTCGCTCATGGGCGCCCTCCTCGAGAGCGCCGGCTACCAGACGGTTGTCCTGGAACAGGACCCAACTCGTGTGATCGAGCTGGTCGGATCGTTCGAGCCCGACCTGATCCTGCTGGATCTACACATGCCGGGCATGGGAGGTTTCGACATCCTCCACATGCTCGGCGAGATCGTTGAGCCGGATGACTTTCTCCCCGTCATCGTTGTCACCGCAGATTCGACGATGGAGACGCGCCGCATGGTCCTTGGTGCGGGAGCCAAGGATCTGCTGATCAAACCCGTCGACGTCATCGAGGTGGTTCAGCGAACGGCCAACTTGTTGCAGACCCGTCACCTGAACCGCGAGCTCCGACTCAGGAACCGGTCACTGAACGAGCGGCTCCGTCGCCAGGAGGCAC
>CAZYLX010000390.1:0-4137 GCA_964648595.1 uncultured Acidimicrobiaceae bacterium | reverse complement strand
CACGTCTTCGGCGAAAGGATCGACGTCGTCTCCACCGGACCGGCCGGAGCCGAGGGTTCCCCCAGAAATCGGGTGTAGGTCCATGGAGTCGGGACCAGCGAGGATCCCGATGTCGTCACCAAGGAGCCGGCCGGAACCCAGATCCATCGTGCTGACCGAGTCGAGGCCCTTGGCCGCGTCGGCCTCCTTGCCGCTCGGGCCGTCTTACCCGGCACCGAAATCGAAGTCGGACTCGTCGTCTGAGCGCTTGGCCATGTCTCGGGTCCCTCCATAGCTGCTGCATCAGTGACTACGACACTACTTCCTTGCATTCCGGCACCGCTCGGCACTGCCGAAGCGGGCCTCCGTCCTTGTTGGTGAGTCCTGACCGCCGACAGGGAATCGAACCCTGATCATCGAGTGACCAACTCAGCGGACAGCACCCACCAGCAAGGTCGTCAGTCGTTGGCAGCGCTCAGCGGCTGCGATGCATTTGGTCATGACCCCATCGTGGCGGTGATCTCGAAGACCGGCGTCGGGGAACCCCCCAGTCCATCGGGGACACAACCGGGGTGATGGGCGGCGAAACACCCGGCACCGCATCGAACAAGCACGACTGTTCGGTGCCGGCCTCGACTCGATGAGCTCTACGGTCGACGGCCAGCAGTCGCCCCGGCGCTTATCGACGAAACGGTCGCCAGGATCGCCGAACTTGAACAGTTCGGAGCGACAGCGAAGTGCCGCACCGGCGGCAGAACTTGTCACCTCGCCGGCTTTGCTGTCCGCACTCTGGGCAAGACTTCCGGTCAGATTCGCTATCGGTCATGACCGCTGCTGCTCCCTCGATGTTCTCAAAGAGCCGCCGGTCCATGCGGAGGTCGATGGAGTCGTCTCCGTCGGTTGAGAAGCGGATCTCGATATCTGAACGAGCCGTCATCGGTTCGTCGACCGTTTCCAACTCAAAGTCACTCCATGCAACGCCGACGACGTGTCGCGCTGCTGTGTCGACCAAGGCAACTCCGAGATCGGTGACAACAATCTCACCCGTCGACCATGCAGATGTCACGGGACCGCTGTCAATGATCTCGCCGATGCTGTAGCGAGCGAGTAGCGCCAGCGCTTCATCAGTCGGCGACGACGTCTCATTTGGAAGGCGGAGTCCGGCCGTGCGTGAGGACCCGGATTGGTCGTCAGCGGCCTCGTCTGTCGATGGCTGCCCCACTGTGGCTGGTGCGTGCTGAAGCGGCGCTTCAATGTCGGCCTGGGCCACGTTCATCGAAGCGGCAGCAGCAAAGTACTGGTCGCCATAGAGCTGGAGGCCCGCCGTGACGCAACGCGTTCCGTAGCCACTCAATGCGTCGTAGACGACTTCTCTACGCTCATTCTCGGACAGATAGCTTTCCGGGTTCAGAGCCTCAGCAACAGTGCGCGAGTGCGAACGAATCACCTGCTCGAGCCGACGATCTCCGGGGAGGTGCTCCATCGGGTATGTCGCTATCGACCCCGCCTCGGCATCCGCTCGAGACCAACCACGAGCGAGCAGCTTCGCCTTCTGCTTCGTTCGGTCGGAACGGGTCGGCGAACGTCCGAGGTGGGCCGCGCAGCGTCCGAGCACGGTGTCGTGGTCGAGCGTCGCCATACGTTCACGTCGGCCTCACAGGTCACTCATTGAGGCCGCACTCCGCGTCAACACAAGGACGAGGTGTTCTGCGGCCAATGTGGTCCGAAGTCCAACCCTCTGACCGGCCAGCTGGTCCCGGGTCTCGTCAGACCGCCACCGTCGCGGCGAAGACAAACTGCGCGGCGTAGTAGAGCGGAAGCCCCCACAGCCGGTTGACCGGACCCGGTGCTACGAAACGGTCGCGGGCGACGGCGAGGTCCGAGCAGTAGAACATGACGGCAGCAGCGACGATCCAGCTGTCTTGTTCGAACACGACCGTCCCAATGGCCATCGCCACCATCAGGGAGATCACCGTTGCGTAGGCCGCGACGGGCAACTGCATCTTGGACGGGACATGCGGCCACAGCCAGCGGATCACGAGGAACGCCGGACCGCTCAGCACGAGCACAGCGATCAACGCGGCGCCGCCGTCAACACCGCGAGTGGCGAACGCAGCGACGTAGGCGACATGGCCGAGCAGGAAGCTCCCGAGCCCGACGAGAAACAGCCTCGACGATCGCCAGAGGAGCGCGACGTCGCCGACTGCGGAGAGGGCAAGCCCGGCGAGCACCCACGTCCCGTACCCGGTGTCGGTGGCGCCGGCCAGCAGCGCAACGGCAATGAAGCACGCTGACGCCGCAGGCTTCGCTGCGAGCCGCACCCGGTTCCCTCGCCACTCCGACCACAGGAGCGCTGCGACCGATATGGCGCCAAGCGCCGTGATCATGAGCATTCAGCCACTGTCGCGCACCCACCGGACGCGGACCCAAGACCTAACGCCCGTTCTGTCCAGGAAAAGTCTCAGATCCGGGATCATCTCCGGACAGAACCCGAATGGGACGGTGGAGATGTCGCGGGTCAGCTGAGTCTGGCGACCTTGGCTATCCGGTCTTCCGCCATCGAGGCGACCATGGACGCCTCGTCCGGATAGGCCGCAGGATCCACGCGATCGAGCCGGAAAGGTGTCGGGTCGGTGAAAGGTGTCTCATCCATGATCAGTTGGGCAACAAGCTTGCCCATACCAGGTCCGTGCGTTATCCCCGACTCGTTGTCGCCCGCGAGGGCCCAGAGACCCTCGATGCCGGGCACCGCACCAACGTAGAGCCCACCGTCAACGGTGTAGACCGGGACGCCTTGGATGGTTTCGGCCGTGGCAAGCCCGGAGAGGGCCGGGAAGACTTCAGCGACCTTCTCCTGATGCGCATACTGCGCGTCGAGCATCACGGATGAGACGGGGCGCCCATAGCCGAACTCAAGTCCGTCTTCCTCCAGCGCCGACAGGAGCCGATAGGCGAAGCCGCCGCCCCACGAGAATGCGCCCCGCAGCTCCCGCAGCCACAGGCTGAGCTCCAGGCACTGAACCGTCGGCAAGAGCGGGGACAAGCCTGCCGGCTCGGACACGAACCGGGTCGCAACCATCGGGATGAGCGGGAGGCGACGATTGACCGACTCCAGGAGCGTTTGAGTCCACGCTCCTGCCGCGAACACGATGGTCGACGCGTCGATCGTTCCTTCGTTCGTCTCGACTCCGATGACCGAGCCATCAACGATGCGCACACCGGTTGCTGGTGTCCCCCAATGGAACGCCACCCCCGCATCATCGAGACGCGTGATGATTTCCTGCTGCGCTCGCGCGGTGGTGAGCTGAATTCCTTCTGGCATGTACACCCCACCAACGACGGCTCCCGGATCAACTGCTCCCAACATCACCTCTGCGACACCGTCCGCGTCGAGCAGGCGTGTGCCCTGGGCTGCTTGGGGATGCCTCAGAATGCCGTCCGCCAGGGTGTCAAGCATGGTCGGGGTGCGAGCGAGCACCAAGTTTCCGTTGCTCGCGAATTCGAGATCTGCACCGGACTCGTGCAGACCGCGGTAGAACGCGAGGCCGTACTCCTGCAGCGGGATTGTGCACGCACCAATCCGGCGATTGTGATCGGCGCCGAAGCGTGCGACGAAACCGGCACCGGCCGGTGTCGTGCCGCTCAGCGGTTCACCGGCCTCGATGACGGTGACGTCACGCGCGCCTGACTCGACAAGGTGGAATGCGGCTGAAGCGCCGACGATGCCAGCGCCAATGACGCAGATGGGTCCGGGATGCTGAGGCATGCTCGATACTAGACAGAGCCAGATCCCACTGAGGACACCGGGCCCGGCCTGCCCGTTCTGTCCGCTAAAAGCCTCAGATCTGAGACTTTTCCGGGACAGAACGGGGAGGGGCAAGGAACTCGAAGAGTTCCCGTGGGCCTGCTGGGGCTCGAACCCAGGACCGACGGATTATGAGTCCGCTGCTCTGACCGACTGAGCTACAGGCCCGATCGGGCACGACGGTACCACCGGCAGGAATCGCCACATGCCAACGGGCAGCATCTGCCAGAAACGTCGAATCGTCATCGGCGGGATCTGGATGCCGAGCGCGGGAATGTCACGCTCGAGGAATGTCCGGATGAACGACTCACGCCAAGCAGCGCTGTTCTCGATCGAGGCGGCGAGGAAAGAGA
>CAZYLX010000389.1:0-4156 GCA_964648595.1 uncultured Acidimicrobiaceae bacterium | reverse complement strand
GCAGAGGACCGCACGGGCGATCGCCGGTGCCATCGAGACACTCGAGGCTCGGCCTGCCGACGAAGGTGGCGGAGCCTTCGACCTCATCCTCTTCGGCAACGAGAGCGCAGATGCCGGCGGGTTTCAGGTTGGCGTTCGGGTGGCGCACGCCATCGGGCGGCCCATCGTCAATGCCATCAAGGGCATCGAGATCAACACGGCTGAGGGCCAGGCAACGGCCAAGCGCGAAATCGACGGCGGGTTCGAGGTGTACTCCCTTCCGCTGCCATCGGTGCTGGGTGTCAAGGAGGGTCTGAACCTCCCTCGCTACCCGACCATGAAGGGGCGCCTTGCGTCCAAAAAGATTGCTGTCACCGTGCTCGAGGCCGAGGCCGACGCTGGTGGCCAGGGCAAGATCAGGCTGCTGCAGCCACCCGAGCAAGAAAGCACAACGGTCACGCTCGGCAACGGACCCGAGGCGGCAGCCGCCGTCGTGGATCTCCTCGAGGAACTAGGAGGGATGCAATGACCGAGGTCCTCGTACTCGCTGAACACGATCGCGGTTCGCTGGTCGACGCCACGCTCGAGGCACTCACCTTCGCTCGGTCGATCGATGATGCCGAGATTTCTGTGCTGGTGTGTGGCGATCACGACTTCGCCGACGCCCTCGGTGCTTATGGAGCATCGGCTGTGCATGTCGCCGAACATGAGCTGCTCGAACAGGACTTCGGGCCAGACGCGTGGGGACAAACGCTCGCGGCATGGATCACCGAACACGACCCAGACATCGTCCTGGCCTGCGGGACATCGAAGGGCAACGAGGTGCTCGCTCACGCAGCCGCGAGGCTCGATGCCCCGTTCGTCGCCAACATCGTCGAACTCGATGACGGTGCCGAGAAGATGACTCGTGTGCAATGGGGCGGGTCACTGCTCGAACGGGCTTCGCTTGATGCTGCCACCAAGATCGTTTCGATCGCTCACCATGCGGTCGAAGCCGTGCCCGGTGGAGCGGTCGAATGTGAGAGTGAGTCGTTCGACGTCGAACTCGATGCTGGCGCCGCGATCACGATCGTCCGGAGTCGCGAGATCGCAGAAGCCGGCGTGACCCTTGCAACGGCTCCTGTGGTGGTCAGCGGCGGTCGGGCGCTTGGCGGATCTGACGAGTTTGCTCCGCTCGAAGAGCTGGCTGATCTCCTCGGCGGTCGCGTTGGATGTTCCCGTGCCGTGACGAACAATGGCTGGCGTCCCCACTCCGATCAGGTCGGGCAGACCGGAACGCGCATCGCGCCAGAGATCTACATTGCCAGTGGCATCTCGGGGGCCATTCAGCACTGGGTCGGGGCAATGGCCAGCAAGAACATCCTTGCCATCAACACTGATCCGACCGCGAACATGGTCACGAAGGCCGACTACGCAGTCATCGGCGATCTCCACGAAGTGATCCCGGCGATCGTGGCTGAGATCAAGTCGCGGCGAGCGGGCTGATCGGCGCCGGACGAATTCGTCGGGCCAACACGACTTCGATTCCAGCCGTCTTCATGGACCGCTGGAACCACCACAGCCCGATGGCGATGGTGATGCTCGTCGTGACCGGGCCCAGGAATGCCTTGATGATCAAGAAGTTCGTGATCGACTGCGTGAGCAGCAGATAGAGCGTCACGCCGCCGTTGAGCAAGCTGGTGGCAGCCCACAGGAGTGAGAGTCGTGGGAAGAACGCAGCGAACGCCGGTTCGTTCGACGTCGCCTCGTCGATCGGACAGAAATCGCGGACCAAACGCTCGGCGAGGGGGAGCCCAAGGGGAACCGAGATGAGGAAGGCGGTGCCAATCAGGGTGGTGCTGATGGTCGGCTGGATGAAATAGGCGACCAGGCTGCCCGTGGCCAATGCCACGATCGTCTTGGCCGTGTTCCCGACGATGCTGAGGATGACCAGGCCGGCAATCCGGTGACCGTTCGCTTTTTGGTAGGCAACAAGACCGAGCGACCAGGCGAGAGCGGCCAGAACCGCAGCCGTGATGCCGACCATGCGGAACAGGCCGAGGAAGATCACGAGGGGGATCACCTTGCCCGTGACGACGTTGACCCACGCATGCGAGACGATTGCTCTCATTCCCGGAATGACGATGCGGCGCTCCACAGTTGTCTGTCGACCACTTTTGGTATTGCCTGACCACTCAGAGTGAAATCAGGTCGAACGGCCCCCGTTGGCCCTCCGCCCGACGAGTCAGCGTGAGCGGAGGGCGAGCGGGAGCACGGGGCCGAGGCCCTCGCCGGTCAGCACGAACGCAGCGATAGCCAGCGTCCAACGGCTGTCGACCTCATCGTCGATGAGGAGGACCGGGCCGGCTGCGATCTCCGACGACGGCAGTTGCGCGGGATCGACCGACAACCGACCCCACAGGTTGCTGACCTGGTGGGCAGAGTTCGATTGGTCGGACTGATACCCAGCGTCGTGGTCACGTTGTCGCATTGCCATGTCGACGAGCGCATGGTGCACCGGCAGCTTCCCGAGCGAGCCAAGATCCCTGGCGACCACGTTGATGAGATCGTCTCGGCGCCGAGAGGGCATCGGGCAGATCCAGGTCGGACGCTGCGTCCATGGCCAGCGTTTCAGGACCTGGGCCAGGGCCGGAACCAAGTCGTCCGGCGGTCGTGCCGCCTCGCCGCGGTCCGCGGCCTGGAGCAGTTGCTCGACGACCGTGTTCCACCCGCCGTCACCGAGACGGGCCAGCGCCCGACCCTCGGCGTGCTGGCGGTCGGCTGCGATCTTTCCCTTGGGCGTGCCCAAACCTGACGGCCACTGTTTCCTGGCATCGATCACGACATCACCACCCCGGAGTCGCTGGCTGGCGGCCGCGACCTCAGCTGGATCAATGGAAAGGTCGTGTGGCTGCTGGGTGCAGTTGTCGCATCGCCCACAATCTGAGGCACTGGCATCGTCGAGCGCCTCGCGTAGATACCGGAGGCGACAGGTGCTGAGCGACGCCCAATCGCGCATCTGCTCGCCCTCGGCCCTCCGTAGTTCCTTGAGTGTGTCGACCAACGCGTGATCGTAGGTCCACGTGGATGATGTGCGAGCCCAGCCGCCTTTCACCCGCTCGACCGCGCCGTCGACGTCGAGAATGTTCAAGAGTGTGTTCAACCGCGACCGGCCGAGGTTCACCGTGTTCTCGAGCGTTGCGACCGATGCGGAACCGCCGTGCTCGAGCTCGTCGAGGACTGAGCGGCACGTCGCCTCGGTTGGCATAGAGACGGATTCGAACCATCGCCAGACGGCGGCGTCCTCGGTGGGGCGGGGGAGGGCGATCACCTCGGCCCGATCGATATTGCGGCCGGCTCGGCCGATTTGTTGGTAGTAGGCGACGGGTGAGGGCGGCAGGCCGAGGTGTACGCAGAATGCCATGTCGCCCTTGTCGAACCCCATGCCCAAGGCCGACGTCGCTACCAACGCCTTCAGCTCATTTGCCCGCAGCTGCTGCTCGAGCAGCAGTCGTCGGTCGGGATCCACGCCACCGCTGTATGCCTCGACAGCGTGATTTCGGGAACGGAGCCAGGCTGCGGTGGTCTCGGCCTGATCGACGGTCAGGCAGTAGATGATGCCGGACCCGGGCAGCGATTCGAGTTTGGCGCTGAGCCAGGCCAGGCGTTGTGCATCGTCTGGGAGATCAATCACCGAGAGATGGAGTGATTCCCGATCCAGCGAGGTGCGGAGCACGAGTGTGTCGTCACCGAGTTGGGCCGCAACATCATCGGTCACACGTTGATTTGCTGTCGCCGTGGTCGCCAGGACAGGGGTCCACGCCGGGAGCTCATCGAGGAGGCGGCGGAGTCGGCGATAGTCAGGCCGAAAGTCGTGGCCCCAATCGGAAATGCAATGGGCCTCGTCGCACACCAGGGCGAATGCCCTGGTGCGCATGGTGTCGAACACTCGCTTGCGGAACCCTGCGTTGGCCAGGCGTTCGGGAGCGATGAGCAGGAGATCGACCTCGTCGGCTTCGATCTTCGCCTCGATGGAACCCCACGCATCGAGGTTGGACGAGTTGATGGTTTCTGCCGACAGTCCGAGTCGGCGAGCGGCGTCGACTTGATCGCGCATCAAGGCCAGCAGCGGAGAAACAACGACGGTGGGCCCCCAGCCCCGATCGCGGAGCATTCGAGTGGCGCTGAAATAGACGGC
>CAZYLX010000388.1:0-4163 GCA_964648595.1 uncultured Acidimicrobiaceae bacterium | reverse complement strand
CCCCCAGGCGACCGCCGTGCCGTTCACTGCGGCAATGACGGGCTTCGTGCGATCCCGGACAACCAGACCGGCGAACCCGCCTCGCTTGGTGCTGATCGAGCGTGCGTTGCCCGATGCCACCTCCTTCAGGTCAGCTCCGGCACAGAACGCGCTGCCGGCGCCAGTGATGATCGCAACCCGCGCATCGTCGTCGGCTTCGAATCGGTCGAGGCCCTCTTCCATCATCCGAGCGACGTCGCCATTCACTGCGTTCCGAGCATCAGGACGGTTGATGGTGAGCGTAACGACGTGGCTGTCGTCGATCTCGTACAGGACAGCGTCGTCGCTCATGGACGCCAGTCTCGGGGTCGATCTCCCTGTCGTGCAAGACGAGACGGCTGGTAGTTCGGTCGGACCATTCTCGTCAAGGACGGTCGAGGGAAAGACGAGAGATCAGGTGAGAAGCGGAAAGGACTCCGAATGCTCTCTGATCAGTTGCTACGCCACATGGTGGATTCGATGCCGATGCCGGTGTCTGTGAAAGACGGCGACGATCGCTACGTCTATGTCAATCGGGCGTTCGAGATGCTCTTTCAGGTTCGACGCGAGCACATCCTCGACCAGCCGTCGACGCCGGCGAGCGGCTCGAACGGCGCGGTCGATCTGCTCCGGCCATCGACTCCGATCGTCTCCTCTTCGATGGTCAACACCTCGACCTTCGTCACCTCGACCGGCCAGACCCTGCGGCTCGGCATCTTCCAGGGATCTGGCAGCATCGAAACCGTTCGAGACGAACTCGAGATGACTCGAGCCGAGCTCCTGGCCACTCGGGCCGAACTCGACCGGATTCGCGCCATCGACCCCGTCACACGATGCCTGAGCCGCGGGGCGGTCGCAGCAAGGCTCTCCGACACCGAGATCATGGCCGGCCAAAGCGCCGGCGTGATGCGTTTGGCCGTGCAAGGTTTTGATCGGATCACCAGCCGTCATGGCCGGGAGATCGCGGACCAAGCCCTCGTGCAGTTCAGCGAGATCGTCCGGAGCAACATCCGCAGCAACGATCTCTTCGGTCGCATCGGCACCGCCGACTTCACCGTGGTCTTGCCCGGGGCGTCACGCGAGATCACGGCCCGAGCAGCTCGCCGCATCATCCAGTCTGTTGCCGCCTCCCCGGTCGAAACCGGTCTGGCTCCGATTTCATTCACCGTGCGCATCGGCGCCACGTTCTCCGATGAACAATCGCCGGATCTCCATCGGTTGATCGACGTCGCCGAGGGCGCTCTCATGGATGCGGTGAGCGACCGAGCCCAATCGGTTTTTGTGTAGAGACGATTCGGCGAGAGGCCGTTCGTCAGGCCGCCGGCACGTCGGCCCCGTTCGAGAACTGAACGACACCGTCATCGATTGGCCCCTTGCGAAGGAGCTTGCGGTCGGTGGTGTAGCGCTGGGTGTTGAGCCACGGTTCGCGATCGCCTTGCTTCGGCAAGAGCGGCATCATGCGCTGCATGTAGCCAGACGAGAAGTCGTCGATCCACGGCCGACGGGGCATGTTGGCGTCACCGGGCCGAAGTCGTGGCGTGAAGACGCTTGTACCCGTCTCGGCCATGTGATTGAGAACCCGGCAGGTGTATTCGGCGATGAGATCGGCTCGCAGGGTCCACGACGCATTGACGTAGCCGAAGGTCGAGATGAGATTCGGCACATCGGAGTACGCGAGGCCCTTGTACGTCCACGTGCTGGCGAAGTCAATCGGCGCGCCGTCGACGTCGAAGTCCATATCGCCGACCGTCACGAGCTGAAGCCCAGTGGCCGTGATGATCACGTCGGCCTCGAGGACGGTTCTGTCGGTGAGCCGAATGCCCTCGGGAACGAAACAGTCGATCGTGCTGGTGACGACGGACGCCCGATCGCTCTTCAGCACCTCGAAGAGATCGCCATTCGGGACCAGACACAAGCGCTGGTCCCACGGGTTGTAGGAGGGCGTGAAGTGTTCGGCCGTCTCGTCGTCGCCCAGCTCCTCGCGGACGAGGTCGAGCAGCATGGTCTTGACCTTGTCGGGATCGGTTCTGGTCTTCTTGTAGACCATCTCGCCCCGTAGGACGTTCTTCCAACGCGTCAGGCTGTAGGCCACCTTCTCCGGGAGGAATGAGCGGAGCTTCTGAGAGACGCCGTCGACGTCGGGGGCGGCGACCACGTAGGTGGGGGAGCGCTGGAGCATGGTGACATGAGCTGCGGTCTCGGCCATGGCGGGCAGAAGCGTCACGGCGGTCGCTCCCGACCCGATGACAACGACCCGCTTGTCGGCGTAGTCGAGATCGTCTGGCCATTTCTGCGGATGAACGATCACGCCGCCGAAGTCCTCTCGACCGGCGAACTCCGGCTCGTACCCGCCCTTGTAGCTGTAGTAGCCCGAGCACATCAGCAAGACGTTGCAGCTGATCTGCCGCTGGACGGTCGTGCCGTCTGCCTGGGTCTCGGTTGCCGTGAGCGTCCAGCGTGCCTGCTCGGACGACCACGACGCGCTGGTGACGAGATGCCGATACCGGATGTGCTGGTCGATCCCGAACTCTGCGGCCGCCTCCTTGAGGTAGGCAAGGATCGATGGCCCGTCGGCGATGGCCTTGTCGGCGGTCCACGGCTTGAAGCTGAAGCCGAGCGTGTGCATGTCGCTGTCAGACCGAACGCCCGGATACCGGAACAGATCCCACGTGCCGCCCAGATCGGTCCGACCCTCGAGGATGACGTAGTTGCGATCAGGGCAGTTGGTCTTGAGGTGATACCCGGCACCGATGCCGGAGATGCCGGCACCGATGATGACGATGTCGATGTACTCGATGAGTTCCCTCGTAGGGCCAGTCTGTTCTGCATCCATGGTGGACCCTGTGATGTTCAGTCGATGAGGGTGTTGGCAAAGATCTGCCATGCGAGGGCACTCTTGGCAACGAGGCTCAACACGATGTAAGTGCTTTCGCCACGCAGGTAGTCGGACCATTTGCCGATCTTGCGATATTGCAGCCACTGGTTGATGGCGAAGGTGTTGAAGAAGAAGAAGATCGTGAAGATGATCCCATAGACGAAGCCGGGAGGGCCCTCACCGCCTTCACGGCTGACGTTGATGAAGAGGTAGCTCGCGATGACCACCCATGGCCCGACGCCGGCCACGCATCCGAACCAGAACGGGGTCCACCAGGTCTTGCGATCGAAGTGGTTGGTCATCTCCATGAGCCAACCGAACAGGATCATCGAGACATTGACGAACGCAATCCCGATCAGGGCAGCCAGGTCGGTGATACCGGTGACCAGACAAATCAACACGATCATCAGCGTCGAGGAGATCGAATACTCGACCCAGCGGAATCGGTTGCGGTTGCGCCGCAGCTCGTTTCCGTACGCAGCGAACCCAAATGGCGACGCGATCAGGAAATGGAAGAAGGCCGAGAGGAAGAGGAACGACGCCGTTGCCCACGCCAGCGGAACACCGACGACCTCGTTGATGGATCCGTCGGCCAACGGGGTGCCCGGCGGACCGTCGAGCGCGAACGTACTGACGTCGAGTTCGAAGTCGTTCCCGAGCACGACCATCAACGCACCAGAGATGAGGTGGAGAACACCCATGCCCAGGTTGAAGGTTCGCAGCTTCGAGAGCCGTTCGTCGCTGACCTCAACGGTCTTGCGGTCGAAATCGATGGTCATCGCCTGAGCATTCATCGGCACTGTTGTACTCCGCGACCGTTCGTTGCAGCGCACCAAGCAGATAGATCAGTAGAGACTGCGGCGGAAAAGGTCGTGCAGCCACTCCCAATGACGTTCGGATGCGTCCTTCACCTACAGGGGGCGTTCGCGGAACGTGAACCCATGCTCGGTTCCCGGGTACCACTCGACACGGCCAGGACACGAGGCTGCATCAAGCGCTGCCTCGAACGCATCGATCATCTCGGGCGGGGCATGGCTGTCGACTTCTGCCGCTCCGATGTAGATCTCGCCCCTTGCCTGCTCGAGGAGCTTGTGCGGTGAGTCATCGGCGTCGGTCACCAGTGCCACACCGTGGAACGATGCTGCGGCCATGACCTGCTCGGGGAATGCCGCAGCAATGGCGAACGTGAACGGCCCGCTCATGCAGTACCCGACCATCCCGACCTTCGTCGTGTCGGCCGCCGGATCACCGTCAGCGTGGGTGATCATGG
>CAZYLX010000387.1:0-4170 GCA_964648595.1 uncultured Acidimicrobiaceae bacterium | reverse complement strand
TTCTCCAGGGCATCCCGGTCAACGGCAGCCAGTCACGCAGCTTCGTGCAACGTGACGCCGGCGGTCGATCCAATCTCGTCGGCATCATCTGCGCCGCCCTCGTGCTGCTGACGCTGTTTTTCCTCACCGGACTCTTCGAGCAGCTTCCGAATGCCGTGCTGGCAGGAATCGTGATCGTGGCCGGCCTCGGGTTGTTCGACGTGAGCGACTTCAAGGTGCTGTGGAGAATCCGCCGCTCCGAATTCTGGCTCGGAACGGCCACCGTTGCCGCAGTGCTCGTGCTGGGCATGCTCGGTGGCATCGCGTTCGCCATCGGCCTGTCGATGATCGTGACCTTGGCCCGGGTTGTGCGTCCCCACACAGCCGAGCTGGGGCGCATCGACGGCACCGATACCTTCCGCGACATCGAGCGCCATCCCGACGCACACCCGATTCCGGCCCTGCTGATCTATCGAATCGACGACGAGCTCTTCTTCGCAAACGCGGCGTTCGTCGTTCGCGACGTGAAGGCTCGGCTCATCGCATCCGACCCGCCGGCGACAGCACTGATCATCGACGCCGAGGGGGTCTCCGACATCGACACGACCGCCGTCCAACAGCTTGGGGAGCTTCTGGATGACCTCGCCGACGCCGAGATCGACGTCGCTCTCGCCAGAGTGCGGCAACCGGTTCGTGACATGATCGAGCGGGCCGGTCTCGGTCAAGGAGTCGGTGACGATGCCATCTTCCTCGAAGTCGATGATGCGGTGGCACACTTCGAATCGAGCGCCGGCGACTAGGAGCGATCTGACGATGCCCGTGGACGAAGTCGACCAGCTGCCGAGCGAGGCTGGAGACCCGGCGGCCGGCGTTGTGGAAACGTCGGCCGGTGCGACTCGCCTCATTCGATGGTGGCCGATGGGTGCCGGTCTGATCATGCTGGTGGTGGTCTGCTGGGCCTTCGCAACCGCCTGGGTCGGCATCTGGGGATCCCATGCCGCTGGGTTGATCACGCTGGTCGTGGCCGCCCTGGCCGGCATCGGGCTGATCGGGTGGTCGTTGCTCGGGGGTCCTCCTCGTCTGCACTCGAGCCGGGCCCGCTGGCTTGCGCGTTTCGCGCTGGTGGCCGCCACTGCGCTACTCGTCATGACGATCGTCTACACCCGGCCGCTCCCGGCCCAGCAGATCGCGCTGGACGCTCTTGCTGATGGCGATGGCGTCACGATCGCCGAGTCGTGGACAACCATTCGGTTGCAGCCTGACGAACCGCTCGGTACGGCTGTGGCCTTCTATCCGGGCGCGAAGGTCGACCCCCAGGCCTACGCACACGTGTTACGCCCCGTCGCCGAGGCCGGCTATCCGGTCGTCATCTTCAAGCAGCCCTACAACTTGGCGATCCTGGACGGCAATGCCGCTGACTCGGTGATCGGCGACGCCGATGATGAGGTGGATCGGTGGGTTGTCGGCGGCCATTCGCTGGGTGGCGCCATGGCAGCTCGACACGCCGAAAATCCGCGAGACGAACTCGTCGGGCTGTTGCTGTATGCCGCCTATCCCCTGAACGACATGTCGACGCGCTCGGATCTCGCAGTGGTTTCAGTCTCGGCGACGAATGACGGACTGGCGGAGGTGGCCGACATCGAGGCATCGGTGGCCGAACTGCCGCCGACGGCGGAGTTCGTTGCCATCACGGGTGCGATCCATTCGTTCTTCGGCGACTACGGCACCCAGAACGGCGACGGCACGCCAACCATCCCCCGACGGCAGGCGCAGGATCAGATCGCCGAGGCAACGCTCGATCTGCTGGCCTCGATCGAAACGGGCTCCTGACAGGGGGCCCTCCCCCGATCACTCCGCGGCACAGTTCGACGGCTGATCCGACCCTGCGATCTTGAAGTCGTCGCACGTGAGGAACGCATCATTGTTCCTTCCGACGGCGAAACCGGCGACGGCGACCAACACGACGATCCCGACGGCAAAGCTCAGCATTCGAGGGTTCGCGAGACGCGCCAGTTCTGGCGTGAACATCTCGATGAGTACTCGTAGCACGGTCGGTATCGAGACGACGACGACGAGAAGGCCGACGAGGCCGTAGACCGAATCGTTCACGGCTGCGCCGAGCGAGTCGAACAACACCGCCACCCCAGCCAACCAAAATGCCGGTGCCGCCAGGGCAACGCGAGTGAACACAAGGGCCGGGCCCTCGTATGGCGGTTTGATGAGCACGATCGAGAACGCCACCGTGGCCACTACGACGATCTGGAACACATCCTGATAGAAGACCGCATCGTAGGCGCCGAGATTGAATGCAATCGGCCACGCCGTCAGCGCGATCGTCACCACCGCCAGAGCTGCCGGCCCATAGGTCCGGTCCCGTTCTTGGGGTGGTCCATCAACCGGCTCAGCTGGCGAATCGTTCCCGTTCATCGTTGGCCCAGCTGGAGAGTGTTCGGGCCATGAGTGGCCCGGTCAAAGATTGCGATCACTACCACGAGCGAACCTTCCTGTGAGAGTCGCCGAGGCCGTTTTGGTTCAACGAGCGATCCTGAACGCACAGTACCCAGTGCACTGCGCCACAGCTCGGTCCTCCTCACCCCGGTTGGACATGCACCGGCGGAGCGGTCTGTGGCACCCTGACAACATGTCCGACTATTACGCGCGGGATCGGCGGTTCTGGGTTCCGGTGGGCTACGCCGTGCCGATCGGGCTGATGGCCGGTGGCGCAGGGCTGCTGTTCACATGTAGCGTCGGCAAAGCAACGAATTGGTTGTGGGCGGGTGAGGCCGACAACAGTTTCCTCGGTGGCGAGTTGTGGTGGCTGGTCATGACGGTGGTTGCCGGCATCCTCGTCGGGGTTCTCCGTCTGTGGTTGCGAGTTCCGACCGAGCCGAAGGGCGCCCTGGAGAACATCGCGGCAGCCCACGTCGACCGGCCATCGGCCGTTCCGATGATCCTGGTCTCGTTCGTTTCGCTGGTGGGCGGCGGGAGCTTGGGCCCGTTCGATGCCGGAACCCGAGCGGGCGGGGCCATCGGCGACTGGGTCTCCGATCTCTTCAACGCCGACGACGAGACACGGAGGATCAACACCCTCAGTGGAATGAACGGTGGGATCGGCGGCTTGCTGACATCGCCGTTCCTGGCCTCGCTCCTCATCATCGAGCTGAGCCCCCCGGGTGGCGGTGAGCGGTATCACCGTGTGGTGGCCCCGAGCCTGGTCGGGTCGATCTTCGGTTTCTTCGTCGTGTGGTCCTTCGTCGGAGCCACCTTCCTGGACGTCTTCGCCGTGCCCCCCTATGACGTCGAGATTTGGCACTTCGGGGTAGCTGTCGTCCTTGGTGTGGTCGGCGCGTTTCTCTCGCGACTACTCGGGGCGACCGTGTTCGTCCTTCGAGGATGGCTCACTCGAATCCCCAACACGATTGCGAGGGCCGGGCTCGGTGGCTTGGCCATCGGCATCATCGGCGTGTGCTTCCCTCTGACGCTCGGCTCGGGCAAGGCCCAGCTCCCCGAGATGATCGACCAGGCTGACACCCTTGGCGTTTGGCTGCTTCTCGCGGTGGTCCTGGCCAAGATCGTTGCCATGGCCGTCAGCCTGGCCACCGGTTTCGTCGGCGGTCCGGTCATGCCAACACTGTTCATCGGCGGTGCGGCCGGTGTGGCCACCCACGCCATGATCCCCGACCTGCCACTGGCCCTGACCTTGTCATGCCTGCTGGTTGCCGTCCCCGGAGCGTCGATCAAGGCGCCGTTTGCCATGGCGCTGCTCGCCAGCCTCACCGTCGGGTTGGGGGCGATCGCGGTCGCCCCCGCCGGGGTCGCGGTGGTGACCGCCTACCTCATCACCACCGGGCTCGGGCTGTTCAGCAAGATCCTGCCAGGCAAGACCGCCGACCCCGAGGCCCCGGAGAACGTCAGCTACCAAGAAGAGCTCTTCGAAATGCGGCAGACACCACGACCGCCTGACACCACGACCGCCTGATGCGGGGCAGCCATCCGCAGCGATTGGCCGTCGAGTCATCGAACTTCTTCGCGTGCTCCGGTGGACGGGGACAGCAGCGACACCTACCGTCACGCTGACCATCAATCGAGGAGCGCGCAATGCCGAACGGACAGCCGAACATTCTTGTCATGTGGGGGGACGACATCGGAGTCAGCAACCTCAGCTGTTACAGCGACGGCATGATGGGATAT
>CAZYLX010000386.1:0-4173 GCA_964648595.1 uncultured Acidimicrobiaceae bacterium | reverse complement strand
ACGGCATTCTCGCAAGCTGATGAGATCCCAGCTTGGGTGGGCAAAGCATTCGTCGTGGTCCTGGCGCTTATCGGACTGGCAATTGCCGCCAAGCCACCTGCGTCATTCAGGATTATTGCCACGCAAACGTTCACCGGCTTGGCGGTGTTGTTCCTCGCCCAGCGACAGACACCGGATGCTCGGTCACGAGCGTTCGTCAGGACGAGCATCGAGCGCATCGCAACGGCGATGCATGATCTTCAGGTGACAGAGCTTGTCACGGCCTGATGCTTCCGCGACATGGCCGAGATTGACCAAGCGCTCGATCGTTCAGCTCTTGAAATCCTCGGGGTTGACCTCGTCGAGGAACTTCCGAAGCTCCTCGACCATCTCTTCCTCGTCGCCGTCACCATCTTCTTCTGCCTCGATGCCGGCTTCATCGACCAGCTCCTCATCGGCGAAGATCGGTGTGTCGAGTCGGACCGCCAGAGCGATCGCATCGGAGGGGCGAACACTCATGGTGGTGACGGCGTCGGTGGCGTCGCGGAGATAGAGGTCGGCGTAGAACGTGCCCTGCCGCAGCTCGGTGATCACGATCCGCTCGAGGCGAGCGTTGAGCTGCTCGAGGAGGTTGACCACGAGATCGTGCGTCATGGGCCGAGCGGTCTTGGTGTCGGAGAGTGCGAGATCGATGGCATGAGCTTCGGGGCCACCGATGTAGATCGGAAGCGTGCGCTTGCCACCCTCGACTTCGCGCAAGAGCAAGATCGGCGCGTTCGTCGGCATCTGGACCCGAACGCCAACCAACTCCATCTCAAGTGCCATGTCGACACGGTAGTTGATTCGGCCGTGCGATGACGTGGCGGGGATTACCTCGTCGGGAGTTGTTCCTCGGTGATCTGTCGCATCAAGATCGCTCGCAAACTTGCGGCGAGGTCGGTCAGATCTTCCATGGTCTCGACAGACTTGCGGCGCGTCTCAGGATCACGACGGTGGCGCAGCGGCTCGACGACCTGGGCCAGTAGTGCAACCTCTCGCTGCGCTCCGAGGAGAAACGTGCGGAGATGCCGAGGATCGAGCCCAAAGGTCCGAAACTGAGCCGCATGCCGAGCGATCGTCAGGGCATCGACATCGTAGAGAACCGCAGGGCCAGCCTGCCGTCCACTGATGAGACCGAATCGCTCCAGCTCTCGCAACATGGCGACATCGCAACCCGATGCAGCGGCCATTTCGTCGACAGTGAGCGCCATGGCCAGATCTTCGACAACCTCGTCGCCACCGGCCGACGGCGCCGTTGTCTTCGGTTCCCGGCCAGCAACGTCATCAGTGTCGGCCGAGTCCTCGGCCGACGCGGCCATTGCCCCGTCTTCATCGCGATCCGAAACGGCTTCAGCAGCACTCGCCGATTCTTCTTCGCCGTCGTCGTCGTCGTCGGATGTGTCCATCACCGCCGGGGCGCCCGTACCGATGTCGATCACGGGAGCCAGAAGAGTCATCTGGCCGGGACGAGGCGAGGTCGGCTCTGGATGCTCAGGCGGCTCCCATTCGCCGGCATCGAGGCGGTCGCGAATCACCTTCAGCGGAAGGTAGTGGTCTCGCTGTTGGGTGAGGATCCACTGGAGCCGATCGAAGTCGCGCTGGTAGAAGCGCCGGTACCCGGAAGCTGTTCGCTCGGGGTCGATCAAACCTTGACCTTCGAGAAACCGGATTTTCGAGATGGTGACCTCGGGAAACTCGTCCTGGAGCAGCGAAAGAACTTCGCCGATCGACCAGAAGTTCTCACGTTGATCGGTCACGGCCCACCTTCGATCTGATGGTCTCCGTCGGCGGCGCCGCCCAACGCAACGTAGACCAGCTTGAATTTCCCGACCTGCAACTCATCGCCGTCGGTCAGCGAGCCTCGTTCGACGAGCTCACGGTTGATGTAGGTTCCGTTGAGACTGCCAGCATCCGTGACGTCGTGGCCCGACGGGGTGCGGATGACCTCTGCATGACGACGCGAGACCGTGATGTCGTCGAGAAAGATGTCGCTGTCGGGATGGCGCCCGATGGTGACCCGGTTCGTGTCGAGCGCCATCCGGCTCCCGCGCTTGGACCCCTGCCGAACAATCAACATGCCGATGCCGTCAGGGACATCGGCGGGATCGTCGACGTCGACGTCGACGACAGAGGTGCTGATGGTCGGCTCGATGGCCTGGGTGAGGTGCTCGTCGATTGACCCGAGTTGTGAGCCGCACGAACTACAGAAGTTCGATCCCAGCGGATTGCGATAACCGCAGGAAGGGCAAGGGCCGGCGTCGCTCATCCTTCGGTGAGGCTCCGGTAGGCCGCTGCGTCGAGCAAATCAGGCAATGCGGCCCCAGCGTCGAGCTCGACGACGCAGATCCAACCTTCGCCGTACGGGTCTTCGTTCAGTCGCTCTGGCGTATCCGCCAGGTCGCTGTTGGCCTCGACGACAGTTCCAGCAACGGGTGCGTAGACGTCGGACACCGACTTGGTCGACTCGACCTCGCTCATCGGGCCGCCTGGCGAAACAACGGCGCCGACGTCGGGGAGCTCCACGTAGACGACATCACCCAACGCATCTTGGGCATAGTCGGTGATTCCGATTCGCACCCGCTGATCAGTCTCGAACCTCAACCACTCGTGATCGGTCGAATACGAGAGGTCTTCAGGCACGTTCATACTCAGCACGCTACCGCAGATTGCGTGCAGGTTCTGCGCTGACATCGACCTTTGGTAGACGTCGAGGTTGAGACCCTCTCCGGCGAGTTCAAGCTCAGGTTGTTTCGGCCATTCTGGCTCGCAACGTCGGCACGTACTGGAACACCAACGAGTAGTAGCCGTAGGCCAGGCCCGGCACCACGAAGATCCATGCGAGCCATTCGAGCACGCCGGCATACGAGAGGGCGCTGTTGGCACCGAGGAACATCGGGACGGCGAACATCAGTGCGAATGCGGCGGTCTTGCCCTCCCGCGTGACGGCCAGGGTGCCGGCACCGACTGCAACCGAGATGATCGCACACGCGGCAACGAGGACCTCGCGAACAAGGGCGAGCACGGCAATCCACCATGGGATCGACCCGTCGATGACGATCGCGGGGATGGCGACGAAGAACATGAGCCGGTCGACCGTCGGGTCGAACAACCGGCCGAACTCGCTCGCCATATCGTAGCGACGAGCAATCCAGCCATCGATCCAGTCCGTGGCACCCAGGATGCCGAGCAGCCATGCGGCACTCCCCCGATCCTCCGCACCGAACAGCAGCCAGACAAACAGAGGGATACAGAGAAGGCGGAGCAACGTGAATGCGTTGGGCCAGGTGAGCATTTGCTCTCTGGTGAAGACAGACCTGACCGGCGGCGGTGCTGCGTCGGTTGTCATGGTCGCAGGAACAGCGAAACGCCGTTCTCCTGATCATCGACGATCAGCTCGAACCCACCAAACGACGCCATCCGCATTGCGAATTCGTCTCGGCGTTCCGCCGTTCGCTCGGGGATGTCTCGGTCAACGACCAGGATCGCCCGCACATCGAACGCATCGAACTGGACCGACGGTTCGCGGTCAGTGGCCAGGGCATAGAGCCAGGGCCGCTCGGCGAGGGTCACCAACGAAGATGGGGAGGCCCGAACGGCGACGTCGGATGGAAGCTGTTCCGCCGCGTCGAGAATCGCCTGTTCGACCGGGTCGGGATCGCCCCAGGTCCACGGCTTGTCGTAGACGGAAATCGGAGAAGAACTGATCGACCACAGCGCGGCCGCAGCAGCCAGCGTGGCAAGGAGCCGCCCGTCGACAAAGACTCGTTGGACACCCAGCTGACCGAGCCGGTTGAGAGCATAAGGCGCAGCGATGAAGGTGAACGCCAGCAGCAGCGACGTTCGTTCAGCAACGGCGCCAGTCCCCTGCGTCTCGGCGATCAGGAACAGACCGGTGAGGGGAACTGCAGGGAGCAGATGCCGGATCGAGAGCAGAGGAAGGAACAACACAGGCGAGAACAGACCAACGACGAGCCCGACGTTGGGCTGTGAGGTGAGATCAACGAGAAGGTCGACAGGGTTTCGGATGCCGTTCAACACGACCTCGCCGAGCGAGTCGCCATAGGCCCCGTACTGGCCACCAGTGACGACTGCCTCACCGACGAGCGGTTGAACCACCAAGAGAAGGCCGAGACTCCACACCAAGCCGACTCCGAG
>CAZYLX010000385.1:0-4181 GCA_964648595.1 uncultured Acidimicrobiaceae bacterium | reverse complement strand
GGCCATCTGCTTGTCGCTCGTACTCCGACTCTCGGCGAAGGTGAAGTCCACAGCCGCGGCACAACAGGCGTCAGGGCTGGTCGCTCTTCCGCTCATCATGATCGCCTACAGCCAAAGCACGGGCGTCCTTTTCGGTGCCGGCTACATGCCAATCATCGTCGGCGCAGTCGCCTGGACGCTTGCACTGTGGAGCCTCAACCGAGGTGTCCGTTCCGTCACTCGTGAGCGATTGCTCGGCGTGGCGTCCAACTGAGTCCAACCCGCGCCACATCCGAACCGCGTTGCATCCGAACCGCGTTGCATCCGAACCGCGTTGCATTTGTGCCCGATCGGGGCACACAAGCAGCACGAGTGGCTGAGGCGGATCACGTCAACTGCGAAACGATTGCGTCGTCGAGGTCGATGTTGGTGTGCACGTCCTGAACGTCCTCGTGATCATCGAGGACGTCGCTGACACGAAGCACTGCGTTGGCGGCCGCGAGATCGTCGATCGGTACCAGGTTCGTCGGCTTCATCGTCGTGTCCGACTCGATCACTTCGATGCCTTCGGCCTCGAGAGCTTCGCGCAGCCCGTTGAGATCGGTCGGTTCGCACGTGACTTGCCAGAACTCTTCGAGATCCTCGAGATCCTCAGCCCCGTTGTCGAGGCCGACCATCATGATGTCGTCTTCCTCAGCAGCCTTCACAACGTTCACGTAGCCCTTCCGCTCGAACTGCCACGAGACTGCTCCCGGCTCAGCAAGCGAGCCACCGTTCTTGCTCAGAAGGGATCGGATCTCCGAGCCGGTGCGGTTGCGGTTGTCAGAGAGCGTCTCGATGAGCAGCGCAACACCACCGGGCGCGTAGCCCTCGTATGTGATGCTTTCGTAGTTGACACCCTCGAGTTCGCCCGTTCCCCGCTTGACGGCGCGCTCGATCGTGTCGAGCGGGACCGAGTTGTCCCTGGCCTTCTGGAACATGGTTCGAAGTGTCGGATTCGCCTCAGGATCGCCACCGCCTTGGCGAGCGGCGACCTCGACCTGTTTGATCAACTTGGCGAAGAGTTTGCCCCGCTTTGCGTCAGCGGCACCCTTCTTGTGCTTGATGGTTGCCCATTTGGAGTGACCCGACATTGGGCCAGCTTACGCAGATGCGACCGTTTCGATGAACAGTCGGTGAAGCCGAGCGTCATCGGTCAGTTCGGGATGGAACGACGCAACCATCGCGTTGCCGGATCGACACAGGACAGGGATTCCTTCGACCTCAGCCAGAATCTCGACGTCGGCGCCGATGCGCTCCACCTTCGGGGCCCGGATGAACACGGCCCGGAAGGGGTCGTCCAGACCAACGACCTCGAGGTCGGTTTCGAAGGAGGCGATCTGGCGCCCGTAGCCGTTCCTGCGAACCGCAAGATCGATCTGACCGAACGAGAGCTGATCTGGTCGACCGTCGAGGATCTCGTTGGCCAACAGAATCATTCCGGCGCACGTTCCGAACACGGGCATACCCGCGCTCAGTCGAGCCCGTAGTGGGCCGTCCAAACCCTGCGACACGATCAATTTCGAGATCGTGGTCGACTCTCCCCCGGGGATGACCAACGCATCGACTGTTGCGAGTTGCTCGGCGGTGCGAATTTCCTCGGCCGTGACATCGCACGCCGCAAGGGCGTCAATGTGGCGAGCAAACGCGCCCTGAAGCGCGAGAACTCCGAAGGACAACGCCACCGATGACTCGCTCGCCGCTCGCTTGCTCAACAGCTGTTGGCTCACCAGCCGCGTTCTGCGAACTTGACGGTGTCGTCCATACCGATACCGGTCATCGGTTGACCGAGATTGCGGCTGACCTTCGCCAAGATGTCGGCGTCGAGGTAGTTGGTCGTCGCCTCGACGATGGCTTTGGCCCGAGGGGCCGGGTCGGCGCTCTTGAAGATGCCGGAGCCGACAAACACCGACTGCGCACCAAGCTGCATGGCAAGCGCTGCGTCGGCTGGCGTCGCGAGGCCGCCAGCGCAGAACAGTGGCACCTGGAGCTCACCGGTCTCTGCGATCTCCTGCACCAACGGCAACGGCGCCTGCAGTTGCTTGGCCCACTCGAAGAGCTCCGCTTCATCGGCCTGGGTGATCTTTCGAATGTCACCCAGGATCGACCGAAGGTGGCGAACAGCTTCGACGACGTTGCCCGTGCCCGCCTCGCCCTTCGAACGAATCATGCACGCTCCCTCGGCGATACGGCGCAACGCCTCACCGAGGTTTGTGGCACCACACACGAACGGGACATCGAACGCGAACTTGTCGATGTGATGGGTTTCGTCTGCTGGGGTCAGAACCTCGGACTCGTCGATGTAGTCGACCTGCATGGCCTGGAGAATCTGTGCCTCGACGAAGTGACCGATACGGGCCTTGGCCATCACAGGAATCGAGACCGCGTCCTGAATACCTTCGATCATCACCGGATCGCTCATTCTCGCCATGCCGCCGTCGCGACGGATGTCTGCCGGCACTCGTTCGAGCGCCATGACGGCCACAGCGCCCGCATCCTCTGCGACCTTCGCTTGCTCGGGGTTGACGACATCCATGATGACGCCGCCCTTGAGCATCTCAGCGAGGCCTCGCTTGACCCGTGTGGTCCCAGCGACCGTTGATTCCGACCTAGGTGTTTCAGACATGCCGGAAATCTACAACGAGCGACCAAGCCAATGGCCAGCAGGGCAGGCCAATTCTCGCCTCGTCACGAACCATGCCTTCCGGCGCAATCGACCGGCCGATCAGCTGGTTGGCAGCCGGACATCACCCGACTCGGGGAACAAGACCCAACTGGAACCGGGCGTCAACGTGATGGCGTTTCCTGCGCTGTCCACGAGGACCGGCTTGTCCGAGGCCGAGGCCCGACTCCAGGTTCCCTCGATCACCAGGCCGTTCGTGAGCACGAAGAGCTGGCCGGAACCGACACTCACGAGCTCGGGAGAGATCGCGTCCGCCGGGCTCGTCACGTAGTCCGACACCATGATCACGACATTCGCCGGTGCCAGCTGCACGCCGTCTGCGTTCGTGTGTGGTTGCCCGTCCTGGGTACGGAGCCATCCGCCAAGAGTGTCGTCCCACGTGTGGGTGACGAGCGGGCCGCCGCGGTAGGAGATTGTCACCGGTTCGCGCACTTCTTGACCAGTGGGGTTCGGTGTCGCCGAAGGGGCCCGGTAGTCAAACCACGGGCTCGGCGGAGTTGCGTCGCCGGGGGCGAGCGCAAACAGATCGCTGGTGTTGGTGTAGAGATTGTGTGGTGCTGGGCGAGCACCGTTGCGGTAGTACTCGGTGCTCGACATCGCTGTCACCGAGTAGATGTCGAGGCTCCTCAGCGCGTTGGCGACGTAGTCGTTACCGCCAGAGGACGCGTAAAGTGGCGTGTCGAGCCCCGTGAGCAGATAGAAATCCGAGGTTCGGCTGGAGCGAACCGGGCCGATGGCCTCGGGTGTTGTCGAGTGGAACACCGCGAGGAAACGAGTGATCCCCTCGACGCGGATCTCGAACACGATGTCGGCGAGATCGAGCCCGCTCTGAGGGCGGGCCAACGGGTGATTGTCGATCTTCACCGCAAGGGCCGGCCGATCTGCCAAGGATGGGTCCTCAATCGGCAAGCCGCTCAGCGGAAATCCGTCGGTCACCAACTCGTCGATGGGCGTTGGCTCAACGGTGGTCGTCGTCGGCTCCTCGGCCTCCTCCGCTTCAGTGGTTGCCAGCTCCTGCGTAGGCTCCGTGGTGGTCAGATCGGCGGATTCGTCGTCACCTCCTGAGCAGGAAGCAGCGACAACGGTAAGCGCAAGCGCGCCGATGAAGAGACGAAGGGCGTGATGATGAGAGGTCACTAAATCTCCGAGAGAACGTCGAGCCGCCAGTTGATGGGAGTGTGGGGAACGGCTGCATCGGAACGAGGCGGCACGAACCACAGGTGTTGCAAACCGGGACTCGTCTGCTTCGGCTCGTACGGACCGATTTCGATCCGAGCGAGCGCAGCGCTGAGGCCCGGGGGATACCGCGTGACCGACACTGCACCTTGATCGCCAGCGATCTCGCGGTCGGCGTCGAAGAGTCGGCCGAAGGCGATCATGGCGATCGGTGAAGCAAACGAGCCGATCGACGAGTCGATGATGGGCCGACCGAACAAGGTCGCCCCCAAGGTGGCTCGCTCGGCATCGCCCTGCTTCAGGC
>CAZYLX010000384.1:0-4210 GCA_964648595.1 uncultured Acidimicrobiaceae bacterium | reverse complement strand
CGCCGTGCGAGCTCGAGGCCGTACATGAGGTTCGCGAGCTTGCTCTGCCCATATGAGGTGGTTGGGGAGTAGTTGTTCGTGTACATCGGGTCGTCGAAGTTGATGCCCGACGCCTGATGATGCGCAATCGAGCTGACGGGAACGATCCGTCCCGATCGGGCCTTCACCAGATCGAAGGTCAAGAAGTTGAGCAGGAAGTGTCCGAGGTGATTGGTTCCGAATTGCAGCTCGAACCCGTCGGCTGTCTCTTGCTGCGGAGGTTGCATGATTCCGGCGTTGTTGATGACGGCATCAAGACCATCGGTCAGGGCGCGGACGGCTTCGCTCGCGTTGCGGATCGAGTCCATGCTGGCCAAATCGAGCTGCACGAGCTCGACGGTGCCGCCGCCGTCCACGTTCGTCAGGCTCTTGGCTGCGTCTGCACCCTTTGTGGCCGACCGTGCGGCGACGATGACGTCGGCATTCGCACGCCGCAGGTGCACGGCGGCCTCGTACCCGATCCCGGCATTCGCTCCTGTGATCAGGTAACGCTTACCTGTCAGGTCGCCGAGCTGACCGATCTTCCAATCGGTCACGGGTGAAGCAGATGAAGAGGGCATATGGGGTCTCCGTAGTGATCAGTTCGGCGCACCGGTGGCATGGACCCTCGGCCGCTTGACGCTAGGAGCCCCCGCGCGGGTTCCGTGCAAAGGATTTCCGAAGAACAGCTCGAAACTCCGAGAATCAGCGGAGACGAGATGCCGGTTGGTAGTTCGGACCCGCGGTGACGTCGACTCGGGCCAAGAGCTCAACACAGGGCGCCTCGAACTCCTCGGCGAAGCGAAGAGATGTGGCCTCTCCCAGTAACACCCACGGCAGAGCGGTGATTCGATCGGTTTCGTCCTCGAGGTGTTGACGGAGTTCCCGCCCGGCAGCCGTGACCTCTCCTGATTCGGCCAGGCCTCGGGCCTCGAGCGAAGCCCATGCGGCGGCGGTCTCCTCCGGAGTGCTGCCCCGCGATTCCGCCAACCAGTCCTTCTCGTAGCCGACCCAGGCGTTGTGGAGAATCGAGGCCTCGGTGCCCGAGAGGCCGGCTGCGACGATTAGCGCCCAATGGGTGTCTCCACGCCATTCACGAAGGCAGTTCACGGCGTGCCATCCAGAAAGCACGGGGTCGTGAGGGCGCTCCATTCGAAGGTGCGCCGCGAAGAAGACACGACCGAGACGAGGAAGCTGGTCGATGACAGCCCAGAGCTCGGGCCCCAACGAGGCCAACGGACCAGTGATCTCAGGTGCATGTTGGGCCAACCCTTCCAGAACTGCTGCGTTTCTTGCGGCCCAGACATCGTCGAAGTTGGTGTGTTGTTCAACCAAGTCCAGCGCGATCGCGATGCCGATCGGACTGATCGAGCCGAACGCTGCAACGACGGCCTCCGGGCCCGCTGGCCCGAGCGGAGCAGCTCGGGCGGCGATGTACCCAAGCGGTCCGGGCAGTCCGAGGGCCCCGAGCCGCGACAGAGCTCCCGGGTCCCAGTAGATCCAGCCGATCGTTGTCTGTACTGATCTGGCGTTTCGTTGTGCGATGGCGACCCAATCGGCCCCATCTGTGGCGATGGACATCTTCGCTCCGGAGTGAAGGGTGGTCGAACCGCACGCTAGTCACGGCCATTGGGAGTGACCAGCTCCATGTCGGCCGACCGGACGCGATGCTGACGAGACCGGATGGGGGCGGTCCCGTCAGCGTGTGAGGAGTTGGTCGGCTCGTTGTCGTCACCGGCCATCTCGGCCTGCTCTGCCGAGCCAGCGGTTAGTTCCGATGGCCGTGCTTGGCGGCAACCTCGCCTATGCGAGTCGCCTGGAACCGGAGAACCTCGATGATGGTGGCGAGTCCGAAGGCGATTCCCGTGAGGTAGGTGACAACCCCCAGCCGGCGAAGGCCTGCCCCGGTTACCCCGTACCGTGCGCTGTCGAGGATGTCGGCCGGATTCGTGCCGTCGAACGCTCCCGCGGCGACGAAGTTGGTGGCGATCCCTGCGGCCATCACCATCATTCCCATCATCATGAACACGAGCATTGCTTTCGCACTCGTTGGCATCTTGAGCGTCTGCACCGTTGCCCCGGCGGCTTCTTGGACCTCACCGCCGCCTTTGCGGAACTCGCCCAAGATCCGGGCGATGGCAAAGGTGATCGCTGCGAAGATGCCGAAGAATCCGACGAACATGAAGCCGGGAACGAGGTGTCCGAGCGTCTGGAGGCTGTCGACATCGGAACGATCGGTTCCTGCTTCGACGACGGCCAGGACAAAGCCGGCTGCCCAACCCATGAGTGCCATGGCGAACATGGGGAGCCAGAGCTTCTGGCCCATTCGTTGGGGAAGGTTGTAGCCGAGGGTGTGTTCGGAGCCGACGACGTCGAAGGCGTCCTTTCGGGTCACGGTTGTCGGCCGTGCAATGGTCTTTGTTTTTTGAAATGCGGTGGTAGTCATTGGATCAGGTTCCTTCGTGTTGGTCGCGGGGTTCAGACGCCGGTGCGGATGATGGATGTGACTCGGTTGAACTGGAATGCCAGGACATTGCCGATGGTGACGAGGGCCAGGACGATGCCGGCCAGGATGAGGCCGAGAGCAAGCTCACGGAGCGGGCCGAGCCAGTTCAGCCAGGAGGAGAACGAGGCTGGATCGTCAGCGTTGGCGATCTGCACCATGTAGAGGACGAATTGTCCGATTCCGGCCATCAAGCCCATCATCATCAAGACCACGAACGCCTTGGCGGTGGCCGGCATCTTCAAAGTGGTGACGGGAAGGCCGAGGCTGGCCTGGACTTCTCCGCCGCCTTCGCGGAGCCCGGCAAGAATCGTCCCCAACAGGAAGGCGATGCCGGTCAGCAGGAATGTTTCTCCCAAGAACTCGACGCCCTGGGTGAAGGCTGCCGCCTGCCGGAATGCTTCCGTTCCCGGTGTCTGGTCAGCCCAAATCCAGGAGCTCACGAGCCCTGTCGTCAGAGCCATCGCTCCCATGGCGAGCATTGGCCGCCACATGAGGCGGGCCATCCGGTGAATCGGCAGGAGCTTCGGTGGTTTGTCGGTCACCGTTGCCGTGCCCCACGCGGTTTTCGTATCGCCGCGGACGACTGTTGGCGAGTCGCTGTGCCCTTGGAGTGAGCCGAGCGCCGCCTTGATGGAGTCGACCCGAAACCAGAGCCTCACGATGATGCCCATCAAGATCACCGCGATGGCGATCTTGACCAGACCGAACGAGAAGATGGAGAGCCCGAACGTCCAGGCCAACGTCTCAGCGAACGAGTTGTTTGCATCGATGTTGGAGGCAGCAACGAAGTTGGCGATCACCGAGATCGTTGCGCCTGCCAGCCCGACGAGTGCCAGAGTGAGGCCGACGCTTCGGTACCGAGACCGAGCTGTCGGATCTGCGCCCTGAGCTTGTCGAGCTGCGAGTTGTGTGATTGCAGCCATGATGACTTCCCTTCTCTCACACCTCCCAACGATTGGGAGGTTTCAGGAGAAGGAAGCACTTGACCGGCTGCATCGCTTTCGCAAATGTCGCAAATGGGAGAATGTCCGAAGCGGCCGTCGTTCGGCCGCAGACGAGCGGCCTCTTGCCGAGTCAGTCCTGGACGTGAACCAGTTCTGACAGTGCCACGGAGTCGACAACGGCGATCCGGCCGTAGCCGAGTTCGATGAGCCCTTCCTGCTCGAGCTGCTTCAGCACTCGCTGAACGCTGGTCCGGGCAGCTCCCAACATCTCCGCCAGGTGATCTTGCGTCAGCTCGACCTCGCCGTTTTGGCCCGCCTCGCGAACCAAGACCGAGGCGAGCTGGGCGTCCAACCCACCTGCGAGCAGATCGCCGAGACGCTCCTGGAGTCCTGCCATTCGCTCGGCCAACGACACAATCCATCGTCGGGCAACATGAGGCCGTGTCTGGAGCATGGCGAACAACGATTCGCCGTCGAGCGAGAGGATCGCGGAGTCTTCGATCGCCCGAGCATCGAAGCGCTCCGGCTCGCCCAAGAACGCCGGCACGTCTCCGAACACGTCACCGGGACGCAGTATCTGCAGCGCTACTCGGCGCCCGTTGACGACGCGGGACAACTCAATGGCGCCGGATCGCACCACGTGGATTCGCGCTGCGGCATCCCCTCGACGGAAGACGAACGTCCCTCCGGCAAAGATGGATTCGCCGAACTCGGCGGCCAACCGGTCAGAGTCGGTGTCGCC
>CAZYLX010000383.1:0-4224 GCA_964648595.1 uncultured Acidimicrobiaceae bacterium | reverse complement strand
GCAGGCGTTTGCTGGTGACACCGATCTGATTCTTCTCCCCCTCGAAGCACACATGCATCGCCTGGCCGAGAGTGAACGATTCGAGGAGGCGGCAGATATGCGAAATCGGGCCGACGTGATCGCCCGCATCGTCGGCCGGCAACGACGGATCGAGATGCTCGATCAGCTCGGCCATCTCACGGTCGAGGACCGACGAGGTTCGACCATCCAGATCCGAACGGGTGGCGTTGTCGACAGCGCCGTTCTCGACAGCGTTCCAAGTGCAGCCGATGAAGCCGCCGCAGCCATCGATGAGACCAACCCAGAGATCGATCCAATGACCGACCCAGATCAACGCCCCGTGTCGCTCGACGAGGCGCTCTGTGTCGCCTCGTGGCTCCAGCGCAATGCCGACGACGTTCGCCTGGTCACCAGCTCGGGCCTGTTCGCCTCTGCGCTCCCAGGGCTCCCCGACTTTCGCCCCGCCGCTCAGCAAAACGGCCTGCCTCAGTCGCGCCCAAACCGTTGAAGTGCATCAAGCTTCGCGGCGACCCTGCCGTCGGCGATTGCCGCTAGCGACTGCTCGACTCCGGCACCGAGATCGTCGGCCAAGCCCGCGACAACCAGCCCGGCCGCCGCGTTCAGCAAGACGATGTCGCGTCTCGATCCTGTCTCCGACCCATCGAGAATCCGGCCGAAGATGGCAGCGTTCTCCTCCGCGGTGCCACCGGCGAGCGCATCGAGTGACGAAGGACGAGAGATGCCGAGGTCATCGAGATCGATGACCATCCGCCGGACGTCTCCGTCCTTCACGACGAACACCACCGACGGCCCAGTCGTGCTGATCTCGTCGATGCCGCCGTCTCCGGTGACGACCCAGGCGTGCTGGGAACCAAGGGCGTCGAGTACGAGGCTCATACGTTCCGCCAGCGCCTCACTGGCGCATCCGATCACCTGGCGGCGGACGTGTCCGGGGTGGGCCAAGGGTCCGAGGCTGTTGAACACGGTCGGAATCCCGAGTTCGGCTCGCACCGGCCCGGCATGGCGCATCGATGGGTGGAACGTTCTGGCCAGGGCGAACCCAAGCCCGTGATCGGCGACCTGACGCTCGAGTTCCGCAGGAGTCAGATCGACTCGAACGCCAAGCGCATCGAGGAAGTCGAATGACCCGGACGTGCTCGACGCCTTGTAGTTGCCGTGCTTGCAAACGACAGCGCCTGCGCCCGCCGCCACGAACGCGGCCATCGTCGAGACGTTGAGTGCGTGTTTGCGGCGATGGGCCGACCCGCCAGTTCCAACGATGTCGATGGCATTGCTTGGGACAGCAAGGGCTTCGCTCGAGTCCAACATGGCTCGGACCAAGCCGATCATTTCTGCGACCGTCTCGCCTTTGACCCGAAGGGCAACGATGAATCCAGCGATCTGGGCTGGTGTTGCCTGATCGGCCAGGATGGCTGCCATGGCCGCATGGGCATGATCGGAGACAATGTCGGTGCCAGATGCGACCGCACCGATCGTTCCCGGCCAGCCACCGAACGACTCGAAGGCTGCGAGGGCGTCTGCTGATGATCCGTTGGTCACCAGAACACGCTAGCGGTGGTGGTTCTCAGCGTCAGACGAGATCCGGACTACTGGACAGCCGATAGGCCCTCGGCGAGTCGTTTTGCGTTTCCCTGCTCGGCGCGAGCGAGGACTTCCATCCACTCGGCCACCTCGCCGAGGCCCTCTTCTCGCGCTGTCTCCGCGAATCCGGGGTACATCTCGTCGGCTTCGAAGGTCTCGCCGGCGATGGCACTCTTGAGATTGTCCTCGGTCTCCCCAACGGGCTCGCCGGTCACCGGGTCGGAGACCTCAGCGAGGAAATCGAGGTGCCCCAACGCATGACCCGTATCGCCCTCGGCGACCGAGCGAAAGAGCGCAGCGATCGCAGGATGACCCTCGACATCGGCCTGGTGTGCGAAGTACAGGAAGCGTCGATTCGCCTGGCTCTCTCGGGCGAACGCCGCTTTCAGGTTCTGCTCGGTTCTGGTCCCCTTGAGATCTGGCATACGAGGGCGCTTCCTGTCGTGAGCCGACGAGGTCGGCAGTCGAGATGTCGAACATGACTTCTAGCCGTTCTCGTCGCTGATGCGACGCTGGTCTTGTATCGAGAGGGCGTTCTTGGCGCTGGCTCGATGCGGGTTCTACATTCGTCCCAACCCGCCTCGTCCCCGATTTCACCTTGGAGCTGACCACATGACCGTCGCTGAGCCCCTCCCGTCCGCCACCGACGATCCTCTCGCCGAAGTCAGGTCGTGGCTCGAGGAGAACTGGGACCCCGAACTCACCGTCGAGCAATGGTGGGAACGGCTCGGACTCGCCGGCTGGTCGTCGGCCCTCCTGCCCACCAACGCGTACGGCCGCGGGCTCTCCCGCTCAGACGCAGTGGCGGTGGCTCGTGAGGTCGCCAAGTTCGGTGCGGTTGGCGCCCCGAGCGGTCTGGGTCTCCTGCTCGCAGCCCCGACGATTGCCACCCACGGCACGCAGGCACAGATCGATCACTACGTGCGCGACATCGTGACCGGGCAGCAGGCCTGGTGTCAGCTGTTCAGCGAACCGGGGGCCGGTTCCGATCTGGCCGGGCTGACCACGAGAGCCGAACTCGACGGCGACGAATGGATCGTCAACGGCCAGAAGGTCTGGACGTCGCTCGGCCAGAGCGCCGACATGGGCATGCTGATCGCCCGCACGAACTTCGATGTGCCGAAGCATCAGGGAATCACCTGGATGGCCGTCGACATGCATCAAGCCGGGGTCGAAATCCGGCCGCTGATCGAGATGACCGGTCACGCCATGTTCAACGAGGTCTTCCTCACCGATGCCCGTGTGCCTGTCAATGCCGTGATCGGTGACGTCGGACAAGGCTGGGCGGCAACCAATACCACGCTCCAAGCCGAGCGGTCGGGGCTCGGCGCCGGAGGCGGCGGTGCGGCAGGGCCGACACCGGGCACGATCGCAGAGAACCTCTCGAAACGGGTTGGGGACCTGGCACCGAAGCAGCGGGCGCCGGACGGCCTCGCCGGGGCCGCCAAGGGCGAGCCCGAGAGGCCACGGGCCCAGCGATCCCATCTATTCGACTTCGCGGAGAACAACGGTGCCATCAACGACCCTCTGATCCGACAAGACCTCATGAGGCTCCACACTCTCACCACGATCGGTGGTTACAACGCCCAGCGGGTCAAGGCCGAGAAGAAGCAGGGTCGTGACATTCCGGGCATGGCCAACATCTCCAAGCTGATCATGAGCGACGTGGTGCGTCTCCAGCGAGATCTCGGGCTTCGCATCATCGGGGCCAACGGCATGCTTCACGCGTACACCGACGAGCAACGCGCGTCGCTGAACGAAGCTACCGGCAACCCGTTCCTGGGCATGATCACGGGTACTGCGCTCTATGCCCAGGCCCCGCCTATCTATGGCGGCACCGATCAGATCCAGAAGAACATCATCGGCGAGCGAGCGCTCGGCCTCCCGAAGGAACCGAACAACGACAAGACGCTGCCGTTTTCCGAACTGCCGAAGAACGCCTGATCCCAGTTCGGCGACGCTCCGCTCACCCCCATCCACCACTACGATCACGTCGTGGTAGCCATCGACTGGGTCGTCATCCGAACCGCCGCCCTGGCCGGGCTCCTCGTACTGATACCCGCCATCGTCGTGCTCACGATCATTCTCGACGACTCTTCATCGACGCTTTGGATCTATCTGTTCGGCCTGCTCGCGGTGTTCGGCTTTCTGACCGCCGGCTACGGAGCCGGACGAATTCGTAGCGATACCCCGATGATCCACGGTGCCATCGCCGGGCTCTCGTGTTATGTGGCGATCCAGCTGTTCGGCGTGATCTTCCGCCTCATTCGCGGTGACTCGATCAATCCGCTCCAGTATCCGTTCCTGGCCATGCTCAGCGCCGCTCTCGGAGCCAGCGGAGGGCTCTTCGCCGACTGGTACCGCCGCAAGAGCGTCCGAGTCTGACGCGAAGCGGCGCTAGCCTCCCGGCTGGGTGAGTTGGCCGGATGGCCGCGGCGGCCTTTCGGGGCTGTCGAGGAAAGTCGGGGCTCCATAGAACACGGTGCTGGCTAACGGCCAGTCGGGGTGACTCGCAGGAAAGTGCCACAGAGAACAAACCGCCGATGGGCCGCTTGCGGCTACAGGCAAGGGTGAAACGGTGCGGTAAGAGCGCACCAGCGGCGTTGGTGACAACGTCGGCTC
>CAZYLX010000382.1:0-4230 GCA_964648595.1 uncultured Acidimicrobiaceae bacterium | reverse complement strand
CGACATCGTGGCCGAGCGCTACAACGTGTCGCGTGAGTACCAGGACGAGTACTCCTACAACTCACAGATGCGTATGGCCGCGGCTCAGGAGAACGGCCTCTTCGAGGACGAGATCGTTCCCATGGAAACGAAGATGAAGCTCGTCGATCGGGAGACCAAGGAAGAGACGATCGTCGACTACATCGTCGATGGTGACGAGTGCAATCGTCCGACCACCACGCTCGAAGGCCTTGCCAAGCTCGGCCCCGTTCGCGGAGAGGGCAACTACGTCACCGCCGGCAACGCCAGCCAGTTGTCCGACGGCGCTGCCGCCGTCGTGATGATGTCCGACGAAGAGGCAGCCCGACGCGACATCGAGCCGATGGGCGCATTCAAGGGTTGGGCCGTCGCTGGCTGCGAGCCGGACGAGATGGGCATCGGTCCGATCTACGCCGTGCCGAAGCTGCTCAAGCGCCACGGTCTCACCGTTGACGACATCGACATCTGGGAACTGAACGAAGCGTTTGCCAGCCAGTGCCTCTACAGCCGTGACACCCTCGGTATCGATCCCGAGAAGTACAACGTCAATGGCGGCTCCATCGCCATCGGCCATCCCTTCGGCATGACGGGCACCCGTTGCGCTGGCCACATCCTCCAAGAAGGAAAGCGCCGCGGCGCGAAGTTGGGCGTTGTCACGATGTGCATCGGCGGCGGCCAGGGCGCCGCCGGCCTCATCGAGATCTACTGATCTCGAACGACCCGCTTCTGTGATCCGGGTGTCGCAGGCTCTCGAGCCTGCGACACTCGCGGTCAGGCCTGCTCCTGCAACCAACCGACGATGTGTTCTTGTCCGTTGTCCCGTGCCTCATCAACGACCGTGGTACCCGTCGGCGTTTTGGCGTGAAGATCAGCGCCGCGGGCGTGAAGCTTCGTTGCGACCTCGAGGTGCCCGCCTCGGCAAGCGAACTGGAATGCTCGATCAAGGACAACCTGGGCCGGTGGCGGCGTGAGCCAATGCGGAAGCATGTTGGCCTCGACAGCGACGAGCCCGTCGGCGCCGAAGTAGCCGTCGATGTCATCGGTTTGCCCAAGTGCGGCTGCACCGGGGAGGTAGTTGGTTGCACCATGGTCGAGCAGGAGCCGGGCCGCGTCGTATTGCTCGAAGATGATCGCTTCCTCGTAGGGAGTGCAGCCGCCGAAGATGCCACCCAGGGCGTCGACGTCCGCGCCGGCTGCGAGGAGTGCCGTTGCTGCGTCGAGGTCGTTGGCACTCACCGCCCAGTGCAACGGCGTCTCGGCGACTGATGGTGTCTCGGAAGGGAAGCTGGCACTTGGGTCGGCGCCGAAAGAGACCAGCATGACAATCGTCTTGCCAACGTTGGGCCGATGGCCGGGCCAATCCGTCGCGTGATGGAGCAACGATCTGGGATTCCCCGGAAGTGTCGCGTTGACCAACGAGCCGTCGGCCCCGAGAAGGCTCTCGAGGCGGTCGAGGTCGCCAGCGCGGATTGCGTCGACCGCTCGAGAAACACTCATCTGGGTTGACGTTAGTGCCGGCAGCTGGATCACCAGCTGTCAACGATGTTGCGGCCCACCTCGACGCGGACGATCAGCGCTGATCCGCTCGGGTGAAGACGCCTGCGACATAGGGCCGCTGGTCGCCCTCACCGCCTGGCGACGGCTCGAGACAGCTGACAGCAATCGGTTCGAAGTCAGGGGCGAAGGCGGCAGTGAGCGAGTCTGAGTCGTAGTGGACAACCGGAAGGCCGGCGCACTGCTCGGGTGCCCCGGCGGCAAATGCCGCGACGACAACCACACCGCCCGGAGCAATTGCCCGTCTCAACACCGCCCGGTAGGCGGCTCGCTGCTTCTCGTCGACGAGGAAGTGAAAGACCGCGCGGTCATGCCACAGATCCCAGGATCGTTCGGGATCGAAGCTGGTCACGTCGCCGTGGATCCAAGTCACACCTTGCGCCCTGGTTCCCAAGCGGCTGCGGGCCCGGTCGAGGGCGACAGCGCTCAGGTCGAGCACGGTCACATCCTCGTAGGACAAATCAAGGAGGTTGTCGACCAGCCTGCTGTCACCACCACCGATATCGACCACCGCATCTTGTGGTGACGAATGCGCCGTTGCCAGCGCGAGTGTTGACGGCTCGGGCTCGTACCAACCCAGATCCTCGGTCGGCGAACCGTAGATCGCATCCCAGTGGGCCTCACGAGATTCCGAACTCATCATCACCTGGGCAGTGTCGCGCTCCCGTGAGTCGGCGAGAGGAGCCGAACGTCCCGATCAGCAACGAACCAGGGATCATGCCGTTCAGTGCGGCCGAAGCCGAACCGTGTTTCATGACTTCGTCCCCTACGGCCTCATGTTGATGCAGCGCAACATCGATACGAGGATCTCTGGGCCCGCACACGTCCGTTTTCAAGCCCAGACACTCATCCAGTCCCCATACACCGAAGGAGGCACGTCGATGGCCATCTCATCGCGGCTCAAAGTGTCAACGAGGCAATCAACTTCGGAGTGGCGGGGCGAGTCTTCACAGGTCGAGCAGGCTTCAGACCACCAGCTGAACCGCTGGGGCGGGATAGCCGGTCTGGCCGGCGTGATCCTGATGCTCGCTGCGGGTGTTGTTGTTGGTGCTTTCGGGCTTCCGGATGCGTCCGATGTCGAGACGCTCAGGGACTTCGCCGACATCGAGTCGGGCCGCATCTTCGAGCACTTCTTCTACCTGGGTGCGGTCATGATGTTCGCCCTTCACGTCCTCGTCCTCTACCAGATGCTGAGGACCGCTCACCCGGCCGCCGCACTGTTTGGCGCTGCGATGGCCCTGTTCGGGTTCGTCATCATGGCAGCCAGCTCCTTGCTGCACGTTGCAACATCGCCGCTTGCAGAGCTCTACACCGCACCGGACACACCACCCGAGGATCTGCGGGCGATCGAGTACGCCTGGTACGGCGCCCAGAGCGTGTTCGACACGATGCTTGCGACCGGCGTGCTGCTCGTACCGATTGGGATCGTTCTCCTGGGTATCGCCATGCGAAGTGCTGCGGCGTTCGGCTCCCGCCTCAGCACGTTCAGCATCCTGCTCGGCGTAGTGGGAGTCATCGGAGCCGTGATCGCCATTGTCGATCCCGGATCAGCCTTCGCGGCTGCCAGCGTGCTGACCATCGTGGCGTTCCATCTGAGTACCGGTTGGCGAACCCTGGCCTTGGGAAAGACACAGAGCACCGATAGAGACGCCCGGACGTGACGCGGATCGCCATTCCCTGAGGCCCAGACCCTCATCCGGGCGCAGACAGATCGGTCAGCGGCGGCCGCCGTCGACCAGAAATTGCTGGGCGGTGCATGCCGCGCCGTCGTCAGCCGCTAGGAAAAGGACCATCTGGGCGAATTCGGCCGGATAGATCCGGCGCTTGATCGCCTGATCGCGCAGCGTCCCCTCCTCGCCCTCAGGACTCCACCACTTTGTGAGCTGTCGTTCGGTTGCCACCCAACCCGGCAACACCGTGTTGACCCGCACGTTGTTGGGCCCGAAGGTCCGAGCCAGGGTGCGGGTGATGCCCTCGACTCCTGACTTCGCGATGGCGTAGCCGGGGAAGAAGTCCTCCTGCATCATGTAGCTGCTCGAGCCGATGTTGATGATCGAACCGTTGCCCGCCTCGATCATCTGGGGCGCAACTGCCTGAATGGCGAAGAAATAGTGACGCAGATTCGTATTGAGGCGATTGTCCCAATACTCCGGAGTCATCTCCTCCCACGTGTGGCGTTCATCGCTGGCAGCGTTGTTGACCAGCACGGTCATGCCGCCAAGATCGGCCTGGGCCTGAGCCATCGTCGCCCGGAGTGCCGGCACGTCGACCAGGTCAACCTCGTAGAAGAGGGGCGCGTAGCGCGGGTCGAGCTCGGCGCATCGAGCGATGGTCTCAGCCGCCTTTGCCACATTGATGTCTGCGAAACCAACCTTGGCCCCCTGCGCGACGAACTGCTCGACCATGCCGGCGCCGATGCCATCGGCGCCGCCGGTCACAAACACGGTGCGATCGACCAGTGACGGGTAGGACGCGTACGTGGCATCGGGTGCGGCTGCTGGATCCGTCATGGGTACTCCTCAGGAGTTGTACAAGCGGGCGTTCAGAACCCGCACAGGCGGGCAGCATTATCCACCAGCTCGCACGATTGCAGATCAGGCCAACGTGATGAGCTCGGGGGTCGTGCTCGTTCGAGAGGTCAGGGGGTGGGCTTGGGCC
>CAZYLX010000381.1:0-4237 GCA_964648595.1 uncultured Acidimicrobiaceae bacterium | reverse complement strand
CACCCTGGCCAGCTTGCAGAGCAACGCCCCGCCGATGTCCAGCGAGCTGGCTGCAGAACAGATCGAGCGCGAGCTCGGCGCGCACCCGAGTGAGCTCTTCGCCGAGTGGGATCCGGTGCCGATCGCATCTGCCTCGATCGGCCAGGTTCATCGAGCCATCACGTTCGACGACCGGGCCGTCGCCATCAAGGTGCAGTATCCAGGTGTCGCCGAAGCGGTGGCTGCCGATCTCGGCAATGCTGACTGGCTCTTTGGCATCTTGGCGTCCATGTTCCCCGGGTTGGAACCTGGCCCGGTGGTTGCCGAGCTCAAGGAACGCCTGACCGAAGAGCTCGACTACGTGGCCGAGGCTCGGAACCAGCGCTATTACGCCGAGTTCTTCGACCGCCATCCGTTCATCCATGTGCCTCGGGTGGTCGATCAATTCTCGACGGGTCGCGTGTTGACCTCGGAGTTGGCGACGGGTGCGACCTTCGCCGAGGTCACGGCCTGGAGCGAGCACGAGCGAAACCTCGCGGCCGAGACACTGTTCCGCTTCTCATTTGGCTCGATCTATCGGCTGCATGCTTTCAACGGCGACCCGCATCCCGGCAACTACCTCTTCAACAAGGGTGGCAAGGTCACCTTCCTGGACTTCGGCCTCGTGAAGCGGTTCACGCCAACCGAGACCACCTTGTTCGAAGATCTGATCCAGACCATGGTGATCGACCGAGATCACACAGCCTTCCGGACGGTCGTCGAAGATGCCGGCCTTCTGAGCCCCGACGCTCCGTTCAGCGACGAGCAGGTCGAGGAGTACTTCAATTTCTTCTATCGCTATGTTCTCGTCGACGGGCCGGTCACGATCGATCAGGAGTACGCGAGCCAGGGCGTCTCTCAACTGTTCGATTCTGGATCAGAGCATGGCGAACTGATGCGAACGCTCAATGTCCCGCCGTCGTTCGTCGTGCTGCAACGCATCACGCTCGGGCTGATGGGCCTGTTCGCTCGTCTGGAGGCAACGGCGAACTGGCGACGCATCGCCGAGGAACTGTGGCCATTCGTGTCGGGTCCGCCATCGACGCCGACCGGTGATGCCATCGAGGCGTGGCGCCAACAGCGGGGTCAGTCGCGCTTCGGCCTCTGAGCCGGTGCGCAGTGCCCATCCGGGCACATGTCCGGCCAGGGGCCGTTTGTTCCCAGGTGGAGCCGAGGCCCTTCGCTGATCTGTTCTTGCAGGAGTTCGCGGACCATGGCCACGAATCGCGGGTGAATGCCGACGGTTCCGGCCCGGGTCATCCGCATGTCCGACGATTCTGCGGCGTCGGCGGCTTGGGTGTCGAGATCGAACATGACTTCCATGTGGTCACTGACGAAGCCGAGCGGGACAACAACGACGTCATCCACCGAACGGTCATGGAGGTCGTGGAGATGGTCGACGATGTCCGGCTCCAACCATGGGACTCGGAGCGGCCCGCTTCGGCTCTGGAACACGAGATCCCACGGCGACGTCGAACCGGCGAGCTCCGAAACGATCCCAGCGGCCTCCCGGAGTTGTGTCTCGTAGTCGCAGCTGGCGGCCATCGAGAGTGGGATCGAGTGAGCGGTGAAGACAACTTGGGGGTGTGTGTCGTGTCGAGCGATATGCCGGTCGATTGCTTCGCGGAGCCGTTCGGCGGCCGGCTCGCAGAAGCCAGGGTGGTTGTAATAGAGCCGCAGCTTCTGCAGATCGATGCCAACGCCGGCCGCTGCGTCTGCCGCCGCGATGAGGTTCTCTCGGTACTGCCGGCAACCCGAGTAAGAACCGAACGCCGAGGTCACGAAGACATATGCCTTTGTGATGCCATCGTCGACCATCGCCTGCACCGTGTCGCCGAGGTAGGGCGCCCAGTTGCGGTTGCCCCAATAGACCGGCAGGTCGATTCCGTTCTGTGCCAGTTCGGTCTCGATGGCTGACTTCAGCGAACGGTTCTGCTCGTTGATCGGTGACACGCCGCCAAACCGGTCGTACTGCGTTGCCACCTCGGCCAAACGCTCATCGGGGACGCCGCGTCCCCGGACAACGTTGCGCAGGAACGGCAAGACATCGTCTGGTCCCTCCGGTCCGCCGAAGGACAGAAGTAGCAGAGCAGTCGAGGCACCGCCGGTCGTGTCGAGCGTCATTGACGCAGTGTGCCGTGGAGCGCAGCACCGTTCCTGTCAGAGCTGGTCGTCAAGCGGCCGGCTCTCAGGACGCAATTGTCAGGAGGCAATGAGGGAGAGGTCGAGATCGTCGGTGAATTCGCGCCGAGCACCGTCTCGAGCCTGGATGACTGAGCGCCGGCTTGGGGAGCGAGGAGCGAAACCCGCTGCTGCGCGTTCCTCGTCGTTCTCGGCTCCCCAGAATCCGTGTTCCCGATTCAATCTGGCGGCTCGTCGGCACGGCAGCATGACCGGGCAGGACAAGCAGTAGCTCTTGGCCAGAGCCTCACGCTCGACACGACGCTCTGGTCGCTCTGCGGATGGGCCGAAGAAGACTTCGGTGAGCCCCTTGCACACCGCCTCGTCCTGCCAGCTGAGGTCGGTATCAGGGTGTGCAGTGAACTCGGTGTCCATGGGAGGTCCTTTGGGCGGGGTATTAGTGCTAAAGACAGGTTTAGCACTAATACCATCACCCAGGCAAGGAAAAGGTGACCCGATGTGGCAAAGGCCACATCGTGTGGGGACGGCGAAGACAGCGACCGTCGGGGGTGATCTGTTGAGCTGGCCGTCAGCCGATGTCGCGTCGGCGGCTGGCGGCAGCCTCGGCGATTTGCTTTGCAGCAATACGGGAATCCCCGTGCCAGAGACTGGCGCCGAGATCGCGTGCTGCGTCCTCGGACTGGATCGCCCCGCCGCCGACGGCGATTGGAACGTCGGCGTCGGCGGTCCGAACTGCCTCGACCGCGGCTCGGGCTCCCGCCTCATGCCCGGGACCGGTGACCGAAATGGCGACCACTGCTTCTTTGTGACGCCGAACGGCTTCCGAAAAGGAGTCGATGTCAGGCGAACCTCCGAGATCAATCACCGAGACGCCATACGACCGGATGAGTTCGGCGAACAGCGCACTGGGTATCGAGTGGACGTCACCGGGAGCAGCGCCAACGATCACGGTGCCTCGGCGGCGACCGGGACTCGCCGTGCGACTGGCCAGGCGGGCGACGACTCGTGTTGCGACAGCCGATGCCTTGTGTTCGTCGGCGATCGAGAGTTCACCTTCTGCCCATCGCTTCCCGATCGAGACCAGCGCTGGAGCGATGACGTCGAGCTGAACATCGAGCTCATCGCCGAGTCGAACAATGGCTTCTTCCACGATCTTCCACGCCGTTGCCTCGTCGCCGGCGATCAGTGCGTCTTCGAGGCTCTCGTTGCATGCATCCGTCTCGGCCGGCTCCCCCTCGAACGCCGCCAGGTCAGCGGTTGAAATGGTCCAGGATCCGCGTTGCTTCTCGGCGTACAGCAGACCGAGCTTCACGTATCGATACGCAGTCATGTAGTGGACGCCGAGGTGGTCGGCCGCTTGCTGGAGTGTCATGTCACCGGCTGGCACGTGAATGACGGTACGGCATCTGCAAGGTCGGCGAAGCACCGGGTACCGATTCGTCGACTGACCTGGGATCGACGCATCGCCGCCGATCCGTGGCACCATCCAGCGATGCGGGTGGCGACTTGGAATGTCTGGTGGAAGTTCGGGCCGTGGGAGGCCAGGCAACAGCCGATCGCCGACGAGCTCATCGCCCTTGATCCCGATGTGTGTTGCCTTCAAGAGGTCTGGGCCGACGACGCCGAGGACCAAGCGGCCAACCTCGGCCAAGCACTTGGATTCCACGTTGCTCGCACCCTCGATGGGGCTGGTCGGCCACATCGATTCGGCAATGCGCTGCTCAGTCGCTGGCCGATCCTCGACAGCTACACGGTCGAGCTTCCCGGAGGCAACGGCGCACCGAGCCACCGCTCGGCGCTCTTCTGCCGACTCGACGTCCCCGGTGTCGAGGGGCCTTGGTGGTTCGTGAGCACCCATCTCGAGTGGCGATACACCGCGAGTCGCCTACGTCAAGAGCAGCTGGAGGTCGTGGTAGCTGAGGCTGCGCGGCGTCATTCGCTCGAACCCGACACGGTCATCGTGTTGGCCGGCGACTTCAACGCAGTTGCAGACAGCGATGAGATCCGGCGCTTGACCGGATTGTCGGAGCCGTACGCCTCTGGCGAGGTTGCCGGCGTGATCTTCACCGACGCGTGG
>CAZYLX010000380.1:0-4237 GCA_964648595.1 uncultured Acidimicrobiaceae bacterium | reverse complement strand
TACAGGAAACGGCGCTGCGTGTCTGGGAGGGTAAAGTTGAAAACATGTCGGCTGCGTACTGTTCGCGCTTGTGGCCCGAGTCGGTGTTGCCCGGCACGACCAGCCCCGTTGTGAGACCCAGGAAGTTGTGAATCTGCGACATCCACTCGGCGTCGCGGGACGCCAGGTATTCGTTCACCGTGATCTGGTGGACACCGTTGCCCGACAAGGCGTTGAGGTAGACCGGAAGCGTCGATACGAGGGTCTTGCCTTCGCCGGTCTTCATTTCCGCGACCCAGCCCCAGTGGAGGGCTGCGCCGCCCATCATCTGGACGTCGTAATGGCGCTGACCGATCGTGCGCTGGGCAGCTTCGCGGACCACCGCGAATGCCTCGGGCATCAGGTCGTTGAGCGGCTCGCCGTTGTCCAGGCGATTCCTGAATTCTCCGGTCTTGGCGATCAGCGCTTCGTCATCGAGCGCTTCCATCTCCGGCTCGTGAGACGCGACGGGACCAACCACCGATCCGATGGCTTTGAGCCGCTTACCGTCACCAGCTTTGAGGATCTTGTCGAGGAGTTTCATCTGGCCGACGAGTCTACTGTCCCCGCACCCGTCCACCTGGGCACCGCCGGCCCTGCGAAGCCGACGGTGACGGGTGTCTCAGCTGGGTGGCGTGATGTCGATCAGCCCGACATCACCATCTTCACGGCGATACACCACGGCATTGCGCCCGGTCGCCTTGTTGGTGAAGAGATAGAAGTCGTGGTCGAGCAGGTCCATCTGCAATGCCGCGGCGTCAGGCTCGAGGATTCCGAGATCGAAGGTCTTGGTCTTGCCGAAGGTGTAGACCGGCTCTGGCTCGTTCGACGGAATGAGCGTGTCAGGGACAAGGTCCGGCTCGAGCTCGGGACGAACCCGATCACGTTGGCGGCGCTGGACCTTGGTCTTCAGCTTGCGGAGCTGGCGCTCGAGCTTGTCGACGGCCAGATCGATGGCGGTGAAGCTGTCAGGAGCCGACACCTTGCAGCGAACGTGATGGCCGTGACCTTCGAGGGTCACTTCGCAAAAGTCGCTGTCGCCCTTCTTGCGGTTGCTCTCCTGCCAAAAATGGACCTCGGCTCGGTCCATTCCTGAGAGATAACGATCGAGCCGCCCGATTTTCTCGGTCGCCTGAAGGCGAAGGGTTTCTGGAACCACTTGATGACGACCACTGACCGATACCTCCATGGAGGCTCCTCTCAGGTTGCTTCCGGGCGAACGCCCGATGGACTGCCATTGTAGATCGCCTGGGAACCCAGTGCCGACACGGCGCTACCACCGTGCCTCTGGAGGCGCTTGCTGTCCAATTCGAGGCGAGTTCGGTCGGCCCCGGAAGCGGCAACAACTGCTCCGACCACGTTCGCCGCTCCTGCTTCTCGCAAAGACGACGCACAACGCTCGAGGGAAGCCACGGTGGTCACAACATCATCGACAAGCAGCACCGAGCCGGCAACCTGCCGTCGGGCAGTGATCCTCGGACCATCAAGCCGAGCCGATCGGCCGAGCCCTTTCTGACTCGTCCCACCGCGACGTCGCAATGTGTTCCGGCTTGGCAACCGCAGCGTCTTGGCCACGGTTCGAGCAAGCAGCTCGCCTTGGTCGAAACCTCTGCCTCGTCGCTGCGCCGGATGGGCCGGCACCCAGGTCACGAGGTCGATCCCATCAGGTTCGGTGTTGCCGGCAACGACGCCGGTGAGGTTCCTCGCCGACCATCGAAGAAGGTCCCGTCGACCGCCGTTCTTGCCGGCCAGGATCACGCGGGAACTGAGCTCGTCGTATGCGAACAACGCGACGACCTGGTCGAGCCCGGCGACGCCGATCTCGGGTGCACGATCGAGTTGGCGCACACACGACAAGCACATCAGGCGTGAGGGGTTGCCGCAGACCGGGCAGCGTCGATCGAACAACATGGCAGAACCGTAGAGACGGCCTGTGACATCGCCCGCGTGAACGCCCGTGGCGTTCAGTCAGACCAGGGTTCGAAGGGACGCCGGAGCAGCTTCGTTGTAACTGCAGTCCGCACCGCTTCAGCCGGCTCTCGCCATCGTCGGACCGCCGAGCGCCTCATGCGAGCGTCGAGGTTCTTACGCAACGGCAGATAGCTGAGTTCGAGAGCGTCGAGGAGCGCGAAGAACAGGAGGACCTTTGCGACCGCTGCTCGATCACGGACTCGAACGGACAATCGCTTCGACGGCGTCCAGACCGAGAACATGTCGTTCCGGGTGCAGTCGTTCACGATTGCCGCTTGGCACCGAACCGAGAACGACGGGTCGACGGCCAGCCCCTCGCTGATCTCACCGGTACGAGAATCGACCGAGAATGGCCGCTCAACGCCATGCTCGACCACACGGAACTCGAACGTCTCGAGGCGCCTTCGAACCAACCGTGGTGTGGCATGGAGCAACCGTTCGAAATAGGCACGGAACGCTTCGACATCGAAGTTCGCAGCAGCCTCCGATTCGAGGTTCGCTTGCATCGTGTCGGCATGTCGCAGGGCGAGGCCGTCGATGTATGCGTCGACATCGTCGTAGTCGAAAGTCACGAGGTCGAACCCGTTTTCTGACGACCAGGAACTGCCCGGTGCCATGATCACGCATTCACCATCGGCGGTGGTTTCGTCGAACCGGCGCTTCACTTCCGTTGGTTTGACCCCCATGCCGTTGAAACGCCGAGTCTCGGGATGCAGGAAGCAGTGGTTGCTGGCGAATGGGATGGCGTACCTGGCACCGACCTTGGTGGCGAACGCTGTGAACTCGTCCATGTAGGCCTCGCGAGGCCGGAGATCCGGACAGAGCGTCTCGTAGTCCTCGATGCAATACGGATAAGCGCTGGCGTTCGAATGACTCCGCAGCACGAAATCGATCGCCGGATGGTCGTTGAGCACCTGATGGAGTGGGAGGCCGAACATCTTGCAGTCGTTGGCGTTCAGGATCGTGTGATCACCGTCGGTGATGACGACCGCCGAGTCGTTGAGGAACTGGTACGACTGCAGCGTCAGACCGCCGAGGTCGATACGAGCGCCGTGCTCGAGTTCAGTGACGTTCTCGAAGCCGAGGTAGGCAAGGTCTCGGACCATGCGGTCGTTGTTGAAGGTCGGAACGATGAAGTGGGTGTCGGTCGGGAACCGACGAAGCGACGGGCCGTGAAAGTGATCCCAGTGCAGGTGCGTCAGATAGACGTGGGTCGGGTGGAGGGCCTCGACGAGTTGCTGGGGCGGCTCGGGCAGATTCCACCAGCTCCGCCAGTAACAAGAGCCGGTGATCCAGGGGTCGACGACGAGTGCAGTCTCGTCGCGCTCGACCGCCAATCCGGCGTGGCTGAGAATCGTGAACCGCACCCCCCCGATGCTACCGACCACTGCCAAACCCCGGGGCTAGTACCGGTAGTGATCGGGCTTGTAGGGGCCTTCGACCGGAACGCCGATGTAGTCGGCCTGCTCTTGGCTGAGCGTGGTGAGGCGGACCCCGAGAGCATCGAGGTGTAGCCGAGCGACCTTCTCGTCGAGGATTTTTGGCAGCGTGGTGACACTGATGCCATAACTCTCGGCGTTCTTGTGCAGATCGATCTGAGCCAGTACTTGATTGGTGAAGCTGGCGCTCATGACGAAGCTCGGGTGGCCGGTGGCGTTGCCGAGATTCAGCAGGCGACCCTCCGACAGCACGATGATGCTCTTGCCATCGGGCCAACGGAACTCATCGACCTGCGGCTTGATGTTGATGCGCTGGATGTCGGAGCTCTTGAAGAGCCCGGCCATGTCGATCTCGTTGTCGAAGTGACCGATGTTGCCGACGATGGCGCCCTGCTTCATCTTGCTCATCATCTCCGACGAGATGATGTCCTTGTTGCCTGTGGAGGTGATGAAGATGTCGGCAATACCGAGCATGCGCTCGACCGTGTTCACCTCGTAGCCCTCCATTGCTGCCTGGAGTGCGCAGATCGGATCGACTTCGGCGATGACGACGCGTGCGCCCTGACCACGAAGCGCTTCAGCGCAACCCTTGCCGACGTCGCCGAAGCCGAGCACCATCGCCACCTTGCCGCCGATCATGACGTCGGTGCCGCGGTTGATGCCGTCGAGCAGGCTGTGGCGTGTGCCGTACTTGTTGTCGAACTTCGACTTGGTGACGGCGTCGTTCACGTTGATGGCCGGGAACTGGAGCTGGCCGGCTTCCATCATCTCGTAGAGGCGATGCACCCCAGTAGTGGTCTCTTCTGACA
>CAZYLX010000379.1:0-4239 GCA_964648595.1 uncultured Acidimicrobiaceae bacterium | reverse complement strand
AGCTCTTCGCCGATCCCACCTATCGCCCCATGGTCTTCACCTCCGGCGGAGCGCCTGAAGACCGCAGACGCGAACTGCTCGCGGTCGCCGATGTGGTCACGATCGGCGATGAACGGGTCGATCTCGAACAGGTCATGCGTCATCTCCGAGCCGAAGGCCATCGAACGGTCCTCAGCGAGGGCGGTCCGTCGATCAACGGCCAGCTCGTGGCGTCTGACCTCATCGACGAGTGGAACATGACGCTGGCACCCGTGCTCGCCGGCGGTGACGCAGCACGACCCGCTCATGGCGGCCACTCGGTCCCTCGATCATTTCGGCTCGACCGATGCTGGCAGGGCGACCGGGCACTTTTCGGCCGTTGGATACGGTCGGAGTCAGGATCCGGCGATGAGGGCAGCTGACGCTTGACGTTCCAGATCCTCGGCAAGGCCGTCAGTCGTTGGGCGAAGATCCACCGCTGCCTCGTATCGACGCTGAGCAGCGATCACATCAGAGCCATACACCGCTGAGCGGTTGTAGCCGAGCAGCGAGACCCGATAGGCGTTCTCGTTCTGTAGGGCGGAGTGACCGCGACACAAGTGCTCGGCAGCGGCGAACGCAGCGTCGTACAGATTGTGGGGGTCGGCGGCACCATCGCTATTCCCGTCGAGCCCGTAGATGTCCCAACTGCTGGGAATGAACTGCATGGGCCCGACCGCTCGGTCCCATTCGGTGTTGCCATCCATCGTTCCACCATCGGTGTCGCTGATCGCCGCGAAGGGGTCGCCGTCGAGGACGGGACCGAGGATCCTCATTGAGGTCTGTCCGTCCGGACCAACCGAGCTGCCACCAAAGGCACCGTGCCGAGACTCGATCAAACCGACACCTGCGAGCTGGTCCCACGAGATTCCGCAGGAGGGACGTCGTTCACTCATGCCAACAGCGGCCCGGAAATAGGCATCGATGACCACGAGGGAGAGATCGGTACCGGGTACGGACTGGCCGATCAACGCTCGCTCGAGGCGTGGGCGCAGATCGACGATGCGAGCCTCGGCGTCGGCGAGATCGGCGTTGGCAACGTTCAGATCGAGATCGGCAACACCGACCCGATCGGCGATCGCTGCTGCGATGTCCTCCGCCTCGATCCGAGAAAATCGAGCGTTCGCCAGCGCGGCCCGCGCCGACTCGTACCGCTCTTCGACGACCTCCGCCGCTCCGTCGGTCAATCCGGGAAGGGGGCTGGTTGCACCAGCGAGGCTCAGCCGAGCGAGGTCGACCTCTTCGGATCCGAGGAAGCTGTCGACTGCGAACGCTCCCAAGTCCTCGAACGACGCATCCGACCGATCAGTGGCATTGGTTTCGACGGAGAGCCGATCGGCAACCACGACCCGCTGGGCCCAACCTTCCCGACGGGCCTCGCTCCGGCGAAGGAGGGCATCGAGGCGGCGATTGTCGGCGTCGACTTGATCCAGCATGGCGGTCGTGAGATCGGCCCGAAACCCGTCGATGACGGACGAGTTCGGCATGACCTGCCGAAGAACATCTGGGTGGTAGATCTGGGACTCGGGCAGCAATTCGGCCAACGTGAACTCAACGGGCTCGGTTTGCTCCGTCGCCTCGGCTTGCTCGATCCGTTGCGTTCGACCGAGAGCCGCCAGAACCGCTTCATCTGCGGTCTGCGCTGATGCTGCTTCGGCCGTCGCCGGGGTCGCAGTGAACAAGAGGAACACCGCAAGGAACACCGCTAGCCCGCCACGGGCACGTCGAGAAACGAACACGCATCAAGCATCGGCGCGATCTATCCGCCTATTGAGGTACTTCTGGCCTGACGCTCCGACCCCGGAGCGCGACGTTTCAGTGGGCCGAGGGCGCTTGTTCTCGCTTGATCAGCGACATCTCGCGCTCGAAGTCTTCGACCCCGCGGAAGCCCTTGTACACACTGGCGAAACGCAAGGCGGAAACCTCGTCGAGGCCACGCAGGTGTTGGAGCACTGCCTTGCCGATGACTTCGGAGGAGATCACGTCACCCAAGAGGCGCACTTCGTCCTCGACAGCGTCGGCCACTGCCTCGATCGCAGCTTCATCGAGCGCTCCACCCTTCGACGCCATAGCGATCCCGCCGACGATGCTGGAGCGATCGAAGGGAACTCGGCGACCGTCTCGTTTCACGACAACGAGTTCGGCATGCTCGAATCGTTCAAATGTGGTGAAACGCTCGCCGCAGACAGGGCAAGCGCGGCGGCGCCGAATGGCTTTGCCGTCCTCGGCCGCCCGGGAATCGACGACTCGGGTGTCTTCAGCTTCGCATGACCGACAACGCATCCGGCAAGACGATAACGGCACTGGAGGCACGAGTTGCGCTGTCAGGGCAGCGGAGAGATGTCGAGCACCTGGCCGGCTTGCAGCTGGTAGCCGCTGTTCTGCGTGGCCAACCAGCGAGCGACCTCGACCGGATCACTTTCCGGCGCAACGCGGGCGGCGATGCTGGCCCATGTGTCGTCGGCCAAGACGGTGAGTGTTGCGACAGCACCCGATGGCGGAACGAGCTCGGCCGCGCTGGCCGAAGACACTTCGGCGGACGGTGCGGTGAGCGAGGCCCAGTCTTCGGCCGGCGGCGCGCCCTGCACACCTCTGACCACGACGACCAGCAGGACGGCCGCCATCACACCGACAACACCCAGCATCGAGAACGGACCGGGGCTCACGCGACCGATCGTTGCTTGACGGGAAAGGCGCTCGGACTGTCCGCCTTCGATCAGATGGAGAGTCGGCACGTTGGGACGACCCGGAGTGCGGCGGCTTGATGCCGGCGCTGGACGAGAGGCGGTCCGACGAGGTGGGTGAGAGACCGGAGAGGGGTGAAGCAGAGCAACCATGTGATCAGTTTCCTCAGGGGGTGTGACAGTCGATGTCAAGGTGAACCCGCCAGACAGATGACGACGGAGGCCATCACGGCAGGCAGTGCGAGCGATACATCTCGTGGACGAGTGGGTCGAGGTGGACGACGCAGTGGTGCAGCCACCTCGACCCCGCTCGAAATGCTGCCCCCAGCAACTCCGACCGAACGAGTGTTCGCACATTCAACACGAACACCCGTTCGCTTGCAACCCCCAAACCGAACAATTGTTCGTAGCGCCGCCAAACCCGAGAATTTCAGCGAAAGCGAACACTTGTACCCCGGAATCTGCCATACTCGCCAAACACACGTTCGACCGAAGAAGGAGTCCATCGTGGGAGATCACAAGCTCACCGAGCGGCAGAAGGCCATCCTCGAGTTCATTTCGAGTCAGATGCGAGACCGCGGCTACCCGCCATCGGTGCGCGAGATCGGTGCCGAGGTGGGCCTGACCTCACCGTCGACCGTGCACTCCCATCTTGCGACGTTGCAGAAGGCCGGCTATCTCCGCCGAGACCCGACGAAGCCACGAGCGATCGAGGTGCGTTGGGACTCGAACTCCGGCGCCACCGATATCGAGCGTCGTCCGGTTCGCCACGTTCCTCTTGTCGGCACCGTTGCTGCCGGCACCGATGTTCTGGCCCAGGAACACATCGAGGAGACGTTCCCCGTTCCGGCCGATCTCACCGGCGACGGCGATCTGTTCATGCTGCGAGTGCAGGGTGATTCGATGATCGACGCCGGCATCTTCGACGGCGACTACGTCATCGCCCGGGTCCAGAACGATGCCAAGAAGGGCGACATCGTCGTTGCCGGCATCCCCGGAGAAGAAGCAACGGTCAAGACCTACAGCGTCGACGCCAAGAAGGGCCAAATCGTCCTTTTGCCATCGAACCACGCACTCAAGCCCATGCCGTTCGACCCCGCCGATGTGCAGATCTTCGGCAAAGTGGTCACCGTGATGCGCCGAATCTGAGACCGACCCGCGAGAGGGGGAGCACCCGACGTGGCTATTCGGCGAGAATGCCTGCGGCCATACGCTCGGCCTCAGCCTCGGCTCGCTGCTTGAGCGAGGTCTCGGCAATCAGATCGACCTCGTCGTCACTGAAGCCAGCCATGCGGCGGAACTTGCGAGCGAGACGAATTGGTGAATCGTCTTCCTCGCCTCGCTGGCCACCGAAGTTGAACAAACCGTCGACCACCTTCTGGAATTCGAGTGCGGCCTTGCGTCGCTCGGGATCATCCTCAGTCACTGCCCGGAGCCACTTCGAACCCATGCGAACGTGCGTGACCTCGTCGGCCAGCATGTAGTCCTCGCAGTAGCTCATGATGGGATCACCCATCTCGTCGCCGAAGTCACGCAT
>CAZYLX010000378.1:0-4241 GCA_964648595.1 uncultured Acidimicrobiaceae bacterium | reverse complement strand
CAAACCCGGGGTTTGCTTGCGGCGTACCTGGAGTTGCTCGCGGCGCTCTCAACGTCCAGAGTTCGGTTTGGTGCTATTTGAGGAATTTGCTGGTGGTGTTGTCGGCGAGGACTTTGCCGCGGGTCTGCTCTGTTGGGCAGTAGTAGACCGTGTACCTGCGGTACTCGACGGTATGCACCGTGTCGCCGCACGGTCCGGCACCGCCTCGGCCGGGGCAGGGATCACCCGAGTGGTTGTGCATCTTCGACGGGCGGTCGACGCTTTTGCCGATGTCGTCGAGTGTGCGCTCCTGCTCCGTCGCCGCCGCCACCACCTGGAGCGTCGCCTCGTAGAGCGCCCGCATCTCGTCGACGCTGATCTTCGACGCATTGGCGAACGGTGAGAGGCCGGCTTCGAACAGGATCTCGTTGGCCAGCATCCGCCCAAGCCCGGAAACGATGCCTTGAGTTCGGAGAACTCCGTGCAGACGCCGACTGTGCTCGCCGATGATCGCAGCGAATGCGTCGAGATCCAGAGTTGTCGGGTCGGGCCCGAGGCCGATCATTGGGTCTTGCTCGCGTGGCTCCCCTCGAACTGCCCACACCCCGGCCTTGCGTTCTGTGCCCGCCTCGGTCAGTAGCCAGGCTTCGGTGCCACCATCGGGAACGTCATCGAAGACCCAGCGAGCGATGCCGTTCCGCGGTTTCTTCGACTGTTTCGGATCTGGCCGCAGGCGCCCGCCTTGCATCAAGTGCACGACATGGGTGAGGTCGTTGTCGAACCGGAGCATGAGGTACTTGGCGTGGCGTTCGACCGCCAGCAGAGTTGCGCCGACTGCGGCATCGGCCGGTGGGTCGAACGTCTTCAGGCCAGCGAAGTTGATGAGCTGGAATTTGGACAGCGTGGCGCCGGCCAAGGCCTGGGTCATTCGCTCGCAATGAGCCTGCACTTCTGGCATCTCGGGCACGGCGAGACCCTAGCGCTCGGGCTGCCCCCGCTTCCCGGGCCGACGCGGCTCCTCGGTACTGAGTTCTAGGTCAGAACCGAGTCTTGGCTCTCACGGCCGCTAGCCGTTGGTCGACAGCCAGCAGGCCATCGGACGCTCCGAGCAGCGCCTGCGCATCGCCGTCGATTCGCATGTTGCCGTCGAGAAACGCCCGCTGGGCGCTGAGCTCGCCCTTTGCGATCGCGACAGCAACAGGCCAGGTCATACGAAGGGTGACGGGCGCATCTGATCCCGAGCGGATCGAGACCCTGTCTGGGCCGAGGCGGAGCGTGTAGGACCGTTCGCCGAGCGGGCCGTCGGTCACCGTGTAGCCGATGGCGAAGGCGTAAGTCGATGGGGCAAGGTCGGCGACCGCCGCCTCCGCCGCATCGATCCACTCATCACCCAGGTAGTGCACCAGGCGAGGCTACCGGTCGCGCTTCTTTCCGCCCTCGAGCGGAGATCCATCGAGAACGAGCCGAGCATCAGCCCCTGCGGCCTTCAACAAGCGACCCAGCTCCTCCCGGCCAGAGAGTTCAGCCCGCACCGGATCGATGATCAGCTCACGCGTCGTAGCTTTGACGTTCTCGATAGCTGCGGCGCGGGCCCGTCGCGCCGCCCGTCGAGCACTCAGCCCGGCAGCTTGCCGAGCAATGAGGGCGAGCAGCAGACCGACGGCCACGGCGGCGCCGAACAGCAACGTCGGTACGGGCCAGCCTCGCCATTCCGGTGTCGGCGGGTCTGGTACCTGGAACCATGCCAGGGCGAACAGGACGGTCAGCCATGCCGCCCCAGCGATCGCACCGAGCGCGAGCAACGTCTGTAGTACGCCGATGACAGACCACCAACGAGGTGGTCGGCTTGCCTGGCTACGCACCCCGTCGGCGACGGCGCGGTCGAGCTGGTCGGCCAGAGTGCCGTCGTTTGGTGTCCCGGCCGAGCGCAGCAATTGGGGCCAGGGAGGAGCAAGCTCGATGGAGACCTCATCGACGAAGGATCGCACGGCGCCCTCGGCTCGCAGTCGCTGTGCTGCCGAGGCTTTGGGGAGCGAGCTGCGTCCCGACGTCCCCGCTCCCAGGTGGAGACGGCGGAGCGGGTGGGGCCGCAGTTGCCGTGCCCATCGCGTGAACGGCCATCCCATCACCGCCGTCGCGTCGCGGCGGGTGCCGGCCGCAACGGCGTCAGTGACGGCCTCGATTCCGGTCGCGTCCACCAGCGATGCGGCCAGGTCGCGGGTCGAGCGATCGTTGATCGTTGCGCTCGTGACGGTGCCGTTTGCCTGTTCCAGCTCGCTTGCAGCGACCGCGACGTCGGCCTGAAGGCGAGCCGCCATTGCATCGGTGTTGCGGACGGCAGTCGCAAGACGGTCGCGCACGTGCTCCACGCCGGCTCCATCGGAGGCGGAGGTGGTCAAGACCAGAGGGTTCTGGATCCCATCCTGTTCGGCCAAGCGGACGAGGTCGACTCGGCAGGTCTCGAGGGACGCGGAATCGAGTTGATCGGCCTTGTTCAGGACCAGCACCATGACTGCGTCGTGGCCTGTCAACGACCTGAGATAGAAGTGGAGCGCGGCATCCGCGTATTTCTCCGGGTCGGTGACCCAGACCATCAGGTCGCAGTACTCGGCGATTCGTTCCATTTCCAGACGATGGGCCACTTGCACGGAGTCATGATCTGGAACGTCGAGGAGTACGAGGCCGTCGAGATCATCGTGTTGGCCGACGAGATGACGCTGCTCGACCTCCAACCAATCGAGAAGCGGCCCTGCGTCGGCGACGTCCGCCGACGCGCCCCAGACCGATGCCAACGTCGTCGACGTTGTTGGGCGCCGCACACCCGTCGTTGCGATGCTCGACCAGACGATGGCATTCGCCAGAGAGGACTTTCCGGCACCCGTCGCCCCAAGAAGTGCCACCAACGTGTGGGTCGTGCCGTGGCGCAACCGCTCGTCGGCCTTGTCGATGACGTTTCGAGCAAATGCGACAGCGTCAGGGTCGAGACGACCGTCAGCGACATCGGTTGCGGCCCGCAGTGCATCGAGCTGCTGCGGGAGGCCCGACGCGCTGGTTCGGGATCGCCCGATCATTGGCGGACTCCGTCGATCGACTCTTCCAATCGCCGAGTTGCATCCGGACTCGGCGACAGCGCTTCGACCCTTGTCCGAAAGCGATCGGCTTCGGTGTCGATGAGGACGTCAATCCGTGCGATCAGTTGGTCAAGCGCCGCGCTTGCGAGCTCACGGACTGCTTGTTCACCGAAGATGGCGTTGAGCAGCGCCTGGGAGACTCCGGCAGTCCCAGAGGCAACCACCACCTCGCCGCCCGTGATGCCGCCGGTCTGGGCGAACAATACGATCATGAGCGCAACGCCGACGCTATTGACCCCGAAGGCCATGACCCGAGCCGTGTTGCGCTTTCCTGCGCCTCGTTCGCGGACCAGTTCCAGGATGTCGTCTTGCCATGCTCGGATCTCTGGGCCGATGCGGGCCCGTGTGGCCTCGCCGGCTCGCTCGAGCGTCCGATCATCGCTCAGGGCCAGAGCACCGCCAGGAAGCGTACGCCACGTGTTCGTGATCGAAAGAGCGTTCGCGTCGAGGTGGTCGGCCAGCATCTGCTCGAGGGTGGAGGTGATCTCGCCCTGCACCTCGTCGGCAGCCGCTGGACGGCCGCGGACGAAGCCTGCGATGCGGTCCCGGACGGCCGAGATTCGGCTCTGCAGTGCCCGCATCATTTCGTTGGTCCCGATCAGCTCCTGCCAACGATCAAGAACCTCGCCCCGCAGCAGCGTGCCCCCGGTCAGGTCGTCGGTGATGCTGCTGCGGCACTGTTGCGATTGTCTTTCTGCGACCTCGACCAGGGAGCTCGCTGCGGCGTCGTTGGCTCGAGCGCTTGCCAGCACCTCTTGGCCGCGCTCGGGCACACTGGCCAACGCCCCGTCGATCGTCTGTCGTATGACACGGGACCGCTCATCAGCATTGGCTGCCAGCCCCCGCAACATCAGTGACAGCTCAGCGGTCGCCGCATCCGGCAGCCGACCTTGCATGAGGGCGCTGTCCTCGATGGGATAGATGGAGACGCTCGGCAAGCCGCCGGCGTCGAGCATGGATCGCAGGTGAGGAACGATCTCGGCTGCTGCGCCGGCCGGCATGCGATTGATCACCACTGCAAGCGTGGTGCCTCGACGCTGGGCCCGATCCAGGAACTCCCACGGGACCGCATCGGCATAGCGAACCGCTGTTGTCACGAACAGCCAGAGGTCGGCGGCAGCCAAGAGTTGG
>CAZYLX010000377.1:0-4254 GCA_964648595.1 uncultured Acidimicrobiaceae bacterium | reverse complement strand
AGCCGGCGCTGCCCATTGACGAAACGAACGCCGGCTCCAGCCAGAACAAGCGCGGCCATGACGATCATCGTCCAGTCGAGCCACCGAGGCAGAGCAAGCATGACAGCGAAGAACACGACGGATTCGCCGCCCTCGATCAATCCAGGCGGCATCACGACCGATGTCCGATCGTTGGATTTCCGACTCTCATCGGCGGACCGCTTTTCGATGAGTGCTGCCAGGTACGCCCAGGTGATGGTGTTCAGATAGAAGGACCCGAGCAGGGCCGCGGTGATCGGCCAGATGTGCTCGAGATCGCTTCCGATGGCGGCTCCGAGAGGGAGCGCTGCGTAGACCGTCATGTCGGCGACGACGTCGGCGTAGCCGCCGCTGTCGCTTTCCAAGCCACCGGCCCTGGCGAGATCACCATCGATCCCGTCGGCGATCCGGCTCACCAGGAAAAGGCCGAGAGCGATCCACCAGCCACCCATTGCCGCGGCGAAGGCTGCGGCGAGGCCGAGACCAAGACCAAGACCTGTCACCCACATCGGTTCGACCGGTCCGAGACGATCGACCAGGGGCTCCAGTATTCGCTGTTTCGTCGGCCGCAACTGTTGGTCGAACACGGATCCAGTCAACCGAGCTCAGCTCGACTTCCTTCCCTTGCGATCCGAACGGGAATCGGCGAGACAACTCGCCGACAGTGCCCCGGTCGTTTTTTGGCTCGAAGCCGACTGTGGCAATCTGCACCCATGCTGATCGACACCTCACTACCCACCGACCTCACAAAGGCCCCGGGACGGGCAAAAGAAGCCGAGGACGCTGGGTATGACGCAATCTGGACGGCCGAGACAAGTCACGATCCTTTCTTCCCATTGGCCCTGGCCGCGCCGGCCACCGAGTCGATCACGCTGGGAACGTCGATCGCCGTTGCGTTCGCAAGAAACCCGATGCTGCTGGCCAACGTCGGCTGGGACCTGAACGCTCTGTCGAACGGCAGATTCGTGCTCGGTTTGGGGAGCCAGATCAAGCCTCACATCACCAAGCGATTCTCGATGGAGTGGAGTAAGCCGGCGGCCCGCATGCGCGAGATGATCCTGGCGACCCGGGCGATCTGGGACTGCTGGGAGACCGGCGACAAGCTCGAGTTTCGGGGCGATTTCTACACCCACACGATCATGACGCCGTTCTTCAACCCCGGGCCGAACCCGGCCGGTGTGCCTCGGGTGTTCCTCGCCGGCGTCGGCCCGCTGATGACCGCCGTGGCCGGCGAGGTCTGCGACGGGTTCTTCGCACACCCGTTCACCACGGCTTCGTTCCTGGCTGAGGTGACCATCCCGGCCATCGACGAGGGCCGTCAGAAGTCAGGGCGCTCCGCCGAGGACTTCGAGGTCGCGCTGCCTGCGTTCGTTGTCACCGGGAACAGCGAGGAGGAGATGGCGGCAGCGTCGAAGGCGATCCGCGGTCAGATCTCTTTCTACGGCTCGACGCCGGCCTATCGACCCGTTCTCGAACACCACGGGTGGGGCGATCTTCAGACCGAACTGAATGCAATGTCGAAACGAGGCGAGTGGGAGGCCATGGCCGAGCTCATCGACGACGATGTTCTCGAGACCTTCGCCGTTGTTGCCGAGCCTGGTGACGTGGCTGACGAGCTGAACCTGCGATTCGGTCAGACCGTCGACAGGCTCAGCTTCAACACCATGGGCGCAACCGATGCCGAGCTGTTCGCTCCGATCATCGCTGCGCTCAAGGCCTGAGGCTCAGGGCGGTACGGTGCCGGGATGGCTTCATGGAGCGAGTTCGAGTCGGCAGCACCGGGGTTGGCAGTAGCGATCCAGGGCCGGATCGAAGGTCATCTGCACCACGTACTTGGCACACTGCGGCTCGACGGATCACCTCGATTGAGCGGCACCGAGGCGCGATTTCACGACGGTCAGCTGTGGCTGGGTTGTATGCCGGGCTCGATGAAGTCGAGAGACCTCCGGCGCGATCCTCGGTTTGCCCTTCACTCCGCACCGACCGATGTCGAGATGGCGGACGGTGATGCCAAGCTCAGTGGCAAGGTCGTCGAGGTCACGGATCCGGAACGGATCAAGGCGTTCTTGATCGCGATCGGTCACGGTGGCGAGGAGAACGATCCCGATCCTGCTTCTGCCCTTGCCTTCACCTGCAACATCGAGTCGGCAACGCTCACCAAAGTGGCGGTCGACCACCTCGAGGTAACAACATGGACGCCGCATCGAGGTCTCTTCACCAACGACGTGCGATGAGCGAGAGCGACGTGTTGATGAGCGGTTCGCTGCGAGGAAGAGTGCGATGACGTCCGCGTGTCCCTGTGGTGCCGGCGTCGACTACGTACAGCACTGCGGTCGGCTGCACGCCGGCCAACCGGCGATCACTGCAGTAGAGCTGATGCGGTCCCGCTACAGCGCCCATGTGTGTGGTGACACCTCGTACCTATTTCAAACGTGGCATCCCGACAACCGCCCTCCCGTCGTCGAGCTCGATTCCGCTGTCACCTGGGTCGGGCTCACCGTTCACCGAACAGAGCGGGGCATGGCGCTCGACGCCGACGGAATTGTCGAGTTCACCGCGATCTACGAGCGAGCGGGCACGTCGGTCGAAATGCGCGAGATCAGCCAGTTCAGTCGCATCGCTGGGCGCTGGGTCTACGTCGATGGCATCCGCCCGATCTGAGCTGGCCGGTCTGAGTCAGCCCGTCAGAAGATCCAGTCGTAGACACCGATCAGCTTGAGGGCCAGGGCGACCGCGGCAACGATCATCACCCGTCGGATCCACTCTTCACCCTTGTCGACACCGAGCCTGGCTCCCACCCAACCTCCGACAGTGAGACCAGCGGCCAGGATCAGAGCCGGAACCCACTCGACCTGGCCCCGCGCCACGAACACGGGAAGGGCCACAGCAGTGACCGCCAGGTTGACGAGGACCTTGATGAAGTTCGCCGTGATGAGATCGAAGCCGGCCCGACTCAGTGCTGCCAACATCACGAGGCCAACCCCGGCCTGAATCGCGCCGCCGTAGATACCGACTCCGAAGAAGACCAACGTGGTCGTCGTGCGACTCCAGGTTGCACGATCGGTTCGCACCTTCGGCTTGTTGATGGTGAGTAGAACCAACGGAATCATCAAGAGGCCGAAGATGGTCTCGAACGTGTCGTCGGTCAGCCTGCTGACCCCGAGCGAACCGACAAGCGACCCAACGAGCGCCGGCACGAGGACGACCGATGTGTGCTGGAGTCCTTCGACACCCAACCTTCGGAACTGGGCAGCAGACGCGAGGTTGCCGGTGAGGATGCCAACACGATTGGAACCGTTGGCGCTGTTGCCCGGCACACCAACGAGAACGAGGAGCGGAACGGTCAGCATCGAGCCCCCGCCGGCAACAGCATTCACCGTCCCGGCAGCAAGCCCCCCGACCACGAGCAGCACGGCCTCCCACCATTCCATCGCCGAGACTGTACGGCCACTGAGCGGTGGCGACCGCCTGGACGCACGGTCTTCACCGGGCCGCCACCGCGTGGGCATGACGACCCGATGACAGAGATTCGACAAGAACCGTGACGACGGTCACAATATCGCTCGTCCACCGACTCAGCCTTCCAACCGTGGCGAGAACGCGCGCCGCAGGAGATTTCATGACCGAGCCGTCCCCATCTCGAACGATCTCGAACCACCCGAGCAGCGATCCACTGCTCGTCGTCGAGAACCTCAAGACTCACTTCGAGATCGAAGCCGGCATGGTCAAGGCCGTCGACGGCGTCTCCTTCACCCTCGAGCGAGGCAAGACACTGGGCATCGTCGGCGAGTCGGGTTCGGGCAAGACCGTGCTGTCGAGATCGGTCATGCGCCTCAACATCGCCCCGAACGTCCATACCTCCGGCTCGGTCAAGTACGACGGCGAGGAGCTCCTCGGCAAGACGTCAAAGCAAATGCAGGACTATTGGGGCGCCGAGATGGCGATGGTGTTCCAGGACCCCATGACCTCACTCAATCCTGTCGTGAGGATCGGCCGCCAGCTGACCGAACACGTTCGCTACCACATGAAGGTCTCGAAGAAGGAAGCTCGCCTGCAAGGCATCGAGTCGCTGCGCAGTGTTCGCATTCCCGAGCCGGAGGAACGCTTCGATGTCTACCCGCACGAAATGTCGGGCGGTATGCGGCAGCGTGTCTGTATTGCCAGCGCCCTTGCGTGCGGCCCGAAAATGCTGTTCGCCGACGAACCGACCACGGCGCTCGACGTGACCGTGCAACA
>CAZYLX010000376.1:0-4254 GCA_964648595.1 uncultured Acidimicrobiaceae bacterium | reverse complement strand
TGATTGCGTGGGTCCACACCGACCAATCGGGGATCTCGACGCGAGTCTCTGCGGTTCGGATGCCCTCGAACACGCCGTAGTCCCATTCGACCAGATCGTCATCGATGATCGCGACGTCGCCGAACCCGACGAGCTCGGCGGTCTCACTGGCCCGGACAAGAGGGCTCGTGAAGACTGCGTCGATCTTCCAACCATCGAGGGTCTTTGCCGCTGACCGGGCCTCGTCGCGCCCCTGGTTGGTCAGAGCAATGTCGGTCCGACCCGTGTGTTTGCCGGTGCGAGACCATTCGGTTTGACCGTGGCGAATGACAAGAAGCTGGTCGACGGTCATGTCGGTGTCTTCGAGCGTCGACCTCGGGGCGAGCCCGAGTCGCTGGGCGCTCGTCCGCTTTCCTTCTGGCTGGACGCCTCGGCAATCAGTTCTCGAGCATGCTTTCGAGCGGTCGATGAATCCGGCTGCCCGGACAACATGCGGGCCAGCTCGGTTACCCGTTCCTTGTCCTTGAGGAGCCGGATCTGGGACACCGTTGTGTCGGTGTCTTGCACCTTTTCGACCGCAAGGTGGGCATCTGCGAACGAGGCCACCTGTGGCAAGTGGGTCACGACGAGCACCTGGTGCCGGTCGCCGAGCGCACTCAGTGATCGTCCGACAGCAAAGCCGGCCTCTCCGCCGATCCCGGCGTCCACTTCGTCGAACACGAGAATTGGTGGAGCCTCTGACAACACGCTCCGCAGTGCCAACATCGTGCGGGCCAACTCGCCCCCCGACGCCACCTTCGACAACGGCTGGAGCGGCGAGCCCGGATTGGCCGACAGTTGGAACGTGACCTGACTGCCATCTGCAGCGGCAACGTCGACCCCCACGGTTGCCTTCGGCATCGCGAGATCCGGTAGGTGAGCTTCGATGGCCGCCGCCAGTGCCGGAGCAGCCTCTGACCGAGCGGCGAAGACCTCCGCTGCCGCTGCTTCGTGTTCAGCAGTCGCATCTGCCCGATCAGTGTCGAGCCGGGCAGCCCGGGCGTCGTGGTCGAGCAGTTCCGCCAAGCGCTCGGCCAACGTTTGATGCTCCTCCATCACCTCGGCGAGATCGTCTCCGTACTTTCGACGCATCTGCTGAAGGACTTGGAGCCGATCCTGCACAGTGGCCAAGGCCTCGGGATCGTGCTCGAGACCACCCGCCACTCCACGAACGGCATCGGCGAGATCGTCGACCTCGGCGAGGACGTCGAGCAAGCGGGTGGCGAGCGGAGCGAACGCCGAGCTGTCGCCGAGATGCTTCAACGCAAGGGCGAGGCCATCCCGGGCACCGTCATCCTCGATCAGCGCTGCGATCGACCGAGCGGCCGACTCTTCCAACGCCACTGCATTGCCCAGCATGTCCTCGCGGGCTCGCAGCGACTCCTCCTCGAGCGGGTCCTCGATGCTTGCGGCATCGAGTTCGTCGACTTGGTACCGAAGCAGATCGATCTCTCGAGCTCGTGAGCGCTCATCGCCTCCGAGTTGGTCCAGGAGCGCATCGAGCTCGGCGAGGCGCGCTTTCGCCGCTTCCAGTCGGCCGAGTTCGATCGATCCGAAGACGTCCAGTGCGCTCCGCTGGGCCTCGACTCGGAGGAGCGACTGATGTGCGTGCTGCCCGTGGAGATCGACGAGATGCTCGCCCAGCTCGACGAGGGCCGCCGCCGTTGCCGGTCGGCCGTCGATGTAGGCTCGTGACCGGCCATCGGCGGGCACGACCCTGGACAAGACGTATTCGATCTCATCGCCGTTCGCGTCGGTCGTGAGAAAGCGGCCATCGACTCGAGCCTCTGCCGTGCCGGCCCGAACCAGGCCTGGGTCAGCCCGGCCACCCACCAACAAGTTGATGGCGTCGACCAGAAGTGTCTTTCCTGCTCCGGTCTCGCCCGTGAGAGCGATCATGCCGGGCGGCAGGGCCAGCGAGACCTCGTCGATGACGCCGAGATCGGAGACCACGAGCTCAACCAGCACGCGTGCCTCCTCGTTGGCTTCGGCTGCTCATCGGTCCTCCAAGTTGAACTTCTCCTTGAGAATGCCGTGGAAATTGCGCTCGCTTCTTGTCACGAAACGCACCCGACGATCCGATGCTCGACACACGAGGGTCTCCCCTGGCTCGAGCTCAGTGACCACACGACCATCGACGGTGACCTTGCCGTTTCGATAGCCGCTGACCGTCAGTTCGACCACGGTCGACGGTTTCAAGATCAGCGAACGATCGAAGACCATGTGCGGGGCCACCGGCGTGACCACCAGCGCCTCGAAGTCCGGTTCGACGATGGGCCCTCCTGCCGACAAGGAATAGGCCGTTGAGCCAGTTGGTGTCGCGACGATGACACCGTCGGCGAGGTAGCTCGTGAACCGAACACCATCGATCGATGCGTCGACGGCCACGGAGTGTCCGTTGTTGGCTCGTTCCAGCACGGTTTCGTTGAGCGCGAACGCCGCCGGATGGCGGCGATCACCACGCACGGTCACCTCCAACAGCATTCGGCGTTCCTCGATCAACGTGCCTTCGCACCAGGCATCGAGCGCACCGACCATCTCGGACGGATCGAACTGAGTGAGGTAACCGAGTTGCCCTGCGTTGATGCCGAGGATCGGCACGTCGTGGGGGGCCGCGAACTGGACCGCACGCAACATGGTGCCGTCACCACCGAGGCTGAGTACGAGGTCGAGGCCGGCAGCGAAGTCGTCGGCGTCGACCGCAGAGTCCGGGAGACCAATCAGCGAAGCGTCGCCGGCAGGGAGATGGACCGATGCGTTGTTCTCCTCGCACCAGCTGACAGCGCTCTTGGCAAAGTCGATGACTTCGGGGCGATGACGGTGCACCACGATGCCGATGCGTCTGCTCACTCGACGATTCCTGACTTCTGATCGGGCGCGGCGTCTGCTGCGGCGGTGCGAAAGTATCCCACGAACTCCACGTTGCCGGCATTGCCGGTGATCGGAGACGTCATGACGTCGAGCATGACGGCGCCGTGTGACAGAGCCGCGTCCCGAACCTCGTCGATGACGCGCTCGTGAATCTGCGGATCGGTGATGACACCACGTGCCTTCGCCGCTTCTTCTCGACCAGCTTCGAATTGGGGTTTGATGAGCAGCAGCATCGGCCCGCCTGAGCGACTCACCGCGACCAGCGCAGGAAGCACCAGTTTCAGGGAGATGAACGACAGATCGCCAACAACCAGATCAACCGGGCCACCGATGACCTCGTTGTCGATCGAACGGACATCGGTTTGTTCGCGAACATCAACTCGTTGATCAGCCCGAATGCGTTCGTGCAGCTGATGCGTGCCCACGTCGACGGCCACCACCTTTGCGGCGTTTCGTTGCAGCACACAATCGGTGAAGCCCCCCGTCGACGAGCCGGCGTCGAGCACGGTCAATCCCGCAGGGTCGAGGGCGAAATGGTCGAGGGCAGCGTCGAGCTTCTGTCCGGCGCGGCTCACGAATCTCGGTGGAGGACCGAGCACGCGCACATCGTCGCCGGCCAAAACGAGACGAGCCGGCTTGGTGGCGGGAGCTCCTCCCACGACCACCCGGCCGGCTTCGATCTCACGTTTTGCTGCGTCACGGCTGGGGACGAGGCCCCGGCGAACGAGTTCGGCATCAAGCCGACGACGAGCCATTCACCTGACGCTAGCGGGCCCAGCGGATGGCTGGATGACGCTTGCGGGCAGACCAGGCCCGAGGTTTCACGCCTTCTTGGCAACAGCCTTCTTGGCGGTGGCCCGCTTGCGAGCCGGAGCCTTCGTGGCTGGAGCCTTCTTGGCGGCCTTTTCGGCGGCGACAACACGCTTTTCGAGGTCGGCGAGCTCCTTGCGGGTCACCGGAGCGAAGTCAGCGGCGTTGTCGAACACGTTCTTGACGATCGACTCGAAGCTCGAGCGAACATCGTCGAGCTGGCTGACGACGTCGCCAGGGCTGCTCGGCATCGCGAACTCGACGCGGTCAGAGTCGACGATTGCTTTGCGGAGGCCCAGAACGTCGAAACGATCGAAGGACTCTGCGTTCATCTCGGACACGTCGACCTCGGGGAGGTCGAGCTTGGCGAGAAGGTCACGAAGGCCGAGGATATCGAGGCGGTCGAGGTCGATCTCGGGGAGGTCAAGATCCTTGATGGCCTTTTCGATGGCGCTGCGGATCTCGAAGATGTCGAGGGTCTCGGGGTTCCGGACGTCCATCTTGCGGACGCGGTCGGCGAGGGTGGAGGTGGCGGTAGTTGAGGTGGTGGTCATG
>CAZYLX010000375.1:0-4261 GCA_964648595.1 uncultured Acidimicrobiaceae bacterium | reverse complement strand
TCCGCACGCTCGGACACGGCACGCACGATCGAGATGAACTCCTCGATTCGTTTCAGCGGCCGCTCGGCAACGAGCCCGAACGGTCCCAACGACATCTGGCCGCCAGCCCCAACGCCCAGGATCGATCGGCCGGCGCTCAGCTCGTGGATCGTCAGCATCGAGCTTGCAGTCAGCCCCGGATGACGCACGTAGGGATTGGTCACGCCGACGGCCAGTCGAATGCGTTCGGTCCTCACGGCCGCTGCGGCGAGAACGGAGAACGGTTCACGGGCCGGTCCCTCGTCTCCCAACCAGAACTCGTCGAGTCCGAGGCCCTCGGCATGGCGGATCAGGTCGACGAGCTGCGGGGCAGGAGCCTCCGGGAACAACCACACTCCGGTCGAAAGGATAAGGGGCTCAGCCGTCGAGGACACCGGCGCAGTCTACGATGTCTCGATGGACGCATGGATCACGACCGTGCCGTGGGCCGATGCCACCGGCGAACTCGCCGACGCCTACAACTGGCAGGCTGCATCATTGGGGGAGCCTGCCGAGTTCACAATGCTCGGCAGCTTGTATCCCACCATCGTCGATGAACGATTGAGGCTGTATCGGGCTGTCGAGCAGTGCCCGTCAGCGCTCGACCCGATCGAGCGGCAAGCAGCAGCGTGGGTGGTGTCGCTCCTCAACGGCACAGATCACTGTGCTTCCGGCCTTTCACTGAAGCTGACATCACTCGGGCTCGACGACGACTCGAAGGACGCCATCTCGAGCAACCCGACTGCTCCTCGGACCGGCCTGGCACGGCTCGACGCAATCTGTGCTCACGCTGCGAAGCTGACCTCCACCCCGACCGAGATGGCGCCGGAAGACCTCGATGTGCTTCGAGCACACGGCCTCGACGACCTCGATCTCGTCGATCTGAACAACATGGTGAGCTACTACAACTACATCAACCGTGTGGTCATGGGCCTCGGTCTTCGCTCGACGATGAGCACAACCCACGAGGCCACCAACGCCGTACCCGAGGGTGAAGACAGCGCCTAATTCTCAGAGAGTTGGGGGAGCACGTCGGCAGCCAACGCCTCGATGGTGTGGAGAGACGCCTCGTCGTCCTGGCCAGGAATGATGGAGAGGTCAGAGACACCCATCGCCGCGAAACGACCAAGAGCATCGACCAACTCGTCCACCGACCCGGTCACGGCATGCCAGTCGAGTGCCTCACCATCCACCCGGTGAGCCCCGGCTTCGACTCGCACCCGGTGGGCGAGGGTCGTGCCGCCGGCTTCGAAGAAGGCCCGGGCGATGGGCTCCAGTTCATCAGGTGTTGCGCGCGACGATTGGAACGGCAGACCAAGATCGACCGCCCGCCGACGAGTGGCGGTCGCGCCAGCCAGCCAGATCGGCGGCGGCCCGTCAGATGACGGACCGGGGGAGTACCCAGGATCCTCCAACGTCGAGCGAAGCTCCTCGAGGCGCTCGGCGAGGACGCCGCCCCTTCGATCGAAATCGATCCCGCGGGCCTCGAGGTCCTGACGCCAGAAGCCTGCAGCGGCGACGAGCACGAAGCCTCCGCCAGCGATCTGATGCAGCGTGTTGGCTTGTTTGGCCAGCCAGTACGGGTCGCGCAGCGGAAGCACGGCAGCAGTGATGCCCACTCGAGCCGTTGGAAGGCATCCGGCCAACCAAGCCAACTCGGTCATGGTCTCCATTCCCCCGGACCAGCCGCCGAAGTCGGGGTTGGCCAGGTAGCCGTCGCCCAACCAGATCGTGTCCATGCCAGCGCTGACGGCGTCGGTGGCCAAGCGGAGGGCGACCTCGCGAGACGAGGCGAACGGTGAGATGCCAATACGCATCGCAGCATCTTTGCACGAGCCTCGTCGGCTCGTATGAGTGTTGCCGCTACATGTCGGGGCGATGACCGCCGACAACCAAATCATGGCTCGTCAGTTTCTCGTCCTTGCATCGGCCGTCACATTGTTGCTGTCGGCGTGCAGCGAGCAAGGAACGACCGTCGTTGCCGCCGGAAACGACGCGACCGAAGTCCCGATGCAAGCCACGACGGTCTCCGCCGTTCCGGGCGGCCGCTCGGCCGAAGAAGAACCCGCAGCCCTCGACCCGCCCATCGCAGAATCGGTGCCGACACAGGCCCAGCCCACACAAACCCAGCCGACACAGACCCAGGCCACACAGACCCAGCCGACCACCGAGAGCGAAAGCGAGGACCTGCCGTCCTGGCAAAGCCAACCGCTGGCCTTGGTGCTTCTTACGGCGGACGACCTGCCTGTTCTCGGTCTCGGCGATGGCTGGGAAGAACGTCATACCGACTTCATCGAGCTCGATGGGCCCGGGGAGGTCGATGTGGTGTGCGGCGCTCCGACGCCGGTCCAGACCTCGTACTTCGTGGCATCGTTCGAGAACCGCGACCTGGGCGTGGAGTTGCTCCTCAACGTGATGCCCGCCGACGAAACGAGCGTCGCAACGGCGTTCATCGACTCGCTCGAGCGAATGGCGACGTGCCCGAACCTCGAAGACGACTATTCGGGCGTCTCGTTGGAGGTCCTTCCGCTGACTGCGACCGGTGCAAGTCGATCGATCGTCATCACAGGAATCGACGGCACGTCGCCGAGCGAGCCGATCGGGCTCACGCTTGCTGCGGCGGAGGTTGATTCGCATCTCTTCATGGTCTTCGTGGCACAAGATGACGGGCAGCCGCACGAGGCCGACGCAGATCTGGCGCTGCGAGCCATCGAGCTCGCTCTGTCTCGTCTGTGACTGATTTCGACACGCTTCGCCGACGATGCAGCGGATACTCCTTTCGGTAGCTCGCGCCGAGAAGGCGATGGTCCCGGTCATGTAGCGTCTGCCAATGCCGAGCATCACATGTCGGGTGCACAAGAAGGGGGAAATGCGCGGTGCGTTTCAAGATTGACGATCCGATCGATGGGCCCCGGGGCACCGATCTGTGGGCACGAGCCGATCAGGTCTTGCCCGGCGGTGGGATCTACCTGAGCCGAAGCGCCGACTTGGCAGGCCGGGGTGTGATCCCCGGGTTCATCTCCTCGGCGGAAGGCTGCCGAGTCACCGATCCGGATGGACGCTCCTACATCGACTACCTGGCAGCCAACGGCCCGAACCTGTTGGGCTACCGGCACCCCGAGGTCGAAGCCGCCGCTGACGCGGAGCGCCAGGCGATCACCACCGCCAGCCTCTTTCCTCCGGCCCTCGTCGAGATTGTCGAGCGGCTGGTCGACAGGTTCCCGCCGATGTCGTGGGGTGTCGTCGCCAAGAACGGGTCCGAAGTGGTGAGCCTCGGTGTCCGCGTTGCCCGTCAGCACACCCAGCGAAGCCGGATCATCGCCTTCACCCGGGCGTATCACGGCAACGACCCTGAGCTGGCTTCGGCCCCCCAGCCCGGCCCCCTCAGTGAAACAACCGAGCGCGTGGATCGGCTTCCTTGGAATGATGCAGAGGCCGTCATAGAGCACGCCCGGTCACATGGCGATGACCTCGCTGCCATCGTGCTGAATCCGCTGGACCAGAACCCCGGTCAACCCACCGTCAGCCCGACCGCTGAATTCCTCGCGGCGATCGCCACGGTTCGGGAACGTTATGGGGTTCTGGTCATCCTCGATGACGTTCGCCACGGGTTTCGGCTTCACCCAGGCGGTTCGCACAAGCGGCTGGAGATCGAACCCGACCTCATCGCAATGGGTAAGGCGTTGGGCAACGGCTACGCTGTTTCGGCCCTGCTCGGCCTCGACGATCTCCGGCGAGCGGCCCGCAAGATCTTCTTCACCTCGACCTACATGTTCGAGTCCCCGCCGATGCGTGCCGCCATGGCCACGCTCGAGATCTACGATCGCGACCATGTGTTCGAGCACATGATCACTGTCGGTGAACGGCTCAGAAAGGGAATCGTGGGCGCAGCCGCTGACACCAACCATCGGATCTCGTACACGGGTCCCGCAACCATGCCAACGCTGTTGTTCGTCGATGACCACGATCTGCAGCGCGGCCGCCTCTTCTCTCGGGAAGCCGCAGAGCGTGGGGCGCTTCTGCACCCCACGCTCAACTGGAACCTCACCGCAGCTCACACCTCAGCCGACATCGACTGCACCATCGACATCGCCGGGGCTGCGATGGCTGCCACACCAGCGTGGTAGACGTTCGGGACTGCACGAACCCGCGACAGTAGGATCGGCGATGTGAACGATCTGATCATCAGCCCGATCACACCCTCAATCGGCACCGAAGTGCGTGGTGTCGCGCTGGCTACCGA
>CAZYLX010000374.1:0-4277 GCA_964648595.1 uncultured Acidimicrobiaceae bacterium | reverse complement strand
AGCGACTCGTCGATGAAACGTTCGTAGTGCCCGAGATCGAGATCGGTCTCGCCACCGTCGTCGGTCACGTAGACCTCGCCGTGCTCGAACGGATTCATCGTGCCCGGATCCACGTTCAGGTACGGATCGAGTTTTTGCATCGTGACTCGGTAGCCGCGGGCCTTGAGCAATCGGCCCAGCGAGGAAGCCGTGAGGCCCTTGCCGAGCGAACTCACCACGCCGCCTGTCACGAAGATGTGCTTGGTCATGTATCCCCTTCGCTCTCCGCTGGGCCAACCTAGCGGAGAGCGCTACGTTGCGGAACCATGTTCACCGCACTTCTCCTGGAAGAAACAAACGAAGGCGTCTCCGCCGCTGTCACCGAACTCGAGGACAGCAGACTTCCCGACGGTGACGTCGCCGTCGATGTCGACTACTCGTCGCTCAACTACAAAGACGGCATGGTGCTGAATGGCATCGGACGCTTGGTGCGGAACTACCCACACGTTCCAGGGGTCGATCTTGCAGGAACCGTCACGGCGTCAACAGATGACCGCTTCGCGCCTGGCGATCAAGTGATCTGCACCGGTTGGCGGGTCGGCGAGGCGTGGTGGGGCGGCTATGCCACCAAGGCCAGCTTGAAGGCCGACTGGCTGGTGAAGGCGCCAGACGGCATGACCACTCGCCAGGCAATGGCCGTCGGCACTGCCGGATTCACCGCGATGCAAGCACTGGTCGCGCTCGAGACGCACGGCCTCACCGCCGGCGATCCGCTGCTCATCACCGGCGCCTCGGGCGGCGTTGGCTCCTCAGCGATCCTCTGGGCCGGGCTGGCCGGCCACCACGTCGTGGCCTCGACCGGTCGCCCGGAGAACAGCGATGAGCTGAAGGATCTGGGGGCGGCAGAGGTCGTCGACCGGGCCGAGTTCGCCGAGAACCCGAGGCGCCCGCTCCTGAGTGAGCGCTGGGCCGGCTGCATCGATGCCGTCGGGGGCGATCCGCTGGCCCACGTGCTGGCCGAGATGCAGAGCGGCGGCTCTGTGGCCGCCTGCGGCCTGGTCGCCGGCAACGCCCTCAACACGACCGTCATCCCTTTCCTGTTGCGGGGTGTCAATCTTCTCGGCATCGACTCCGTCATGGCGAGCTTCGAGGAGCGGACCCGAGTGTGGACTCGGATCGCCGAGGTGATGGATGCCGACAAACTCGAGGCGCTCACTACCGAGATCGGCCTCGCCGACCTCGCTGATGCGGCCGACAAGATCATGGCTGGTCAGACCAAGGGCCGGTTCGTGGTCAACCCTGCCGGTTCGTAGCCCCGCCGTCTCGCTGAACCGATCCGGTCGGTTCAGCGTGACAGCAGTTCAGAGTGCCAGCAGCGCGCCGATCGCCGCCTCGATCGCTGCGTCGAAGATCACTCGCGCCGCAGCAATGTCCTGCACCGCGTGACCGGTGCTCTTGTAGACGGTGATCTGCTGATCACTGCGGCGCCCCAGCGAAGGGTCGGCGAGAAGCACACCCAACTCGACGACATCGGCAGGGTCCATTCCCTGGAGTTCAGCGGCTCCGGCCGGGGGCGGCGCCGTGACTGCCCCGACCTGGTCAACGACGATGCCGGGGCCGACCAGCCCCAGCGGAAGTTCAGCCATGGAGCCGACCGAGCTCACGTGGGTGCCCTCCCCCACCCACGACGGGTGGATCACGGGATCATCGGCGTGGGTGCAGAGAGCGACCACATCGGCGCCCTGCACTGCTTCTTCGAAGCCGTCGAACTCGTCGATGGTGACCTCGGGCCCAAACGTGAACCGGGCCTCGGCTGCCAGAACGGTCGACCTGTTCCTCGTCCTTGACACGATCCGAATCTCGCGCCACCTCCGGAGCGGGCCGAAGGCCTTCACATGAGCGTGACCTTGAGCGCCTGCGCCGACGATCGTCAACACACTGGCGTCGGTTCGAGCGAGCCGGTCGGCCGCGATTGCGGCGGTCATCGCGGTCCGCCGCTCGGTCAGGACCTCGGCATCCATGATCGCCAGCGGCCGGCCGGTCGAGGAGTCGGCCAACATCACCAACCCCTGATGCGATGGCGTGCTGCCAGGGAACACGGTCACGATTTTGGCCGCCAGACCAACACCATCCAGATAGCCGGGCATCGTCGCCAGGAGTCCAGCAGGCGCTGTGGCGGCAATGCGAGGGGGAACGTTCGCTCGGCCCTGCGATTGAGCAACCAACGCAGCCTCGAGAGCCGGCCGAAGGAGGTCGAGAGTGAGCAACTCGCTCACCTGTGCATGGTTGATGAATCGCAGCTCGGCCATTCCATCAGTCAACCAGCTCCCGTCCTTCGAGCGCTGTCTGGTTCGATCGCCGACGATCAGGCAGGATTACGCCCATGACGAGCACAGGAATGGACACCGGCCGGCTCTCGGCCATCGATGAGTTCATCGCAACGAACTACCTCGATGCGAAGCGCTACCCCGGATACTCACTCCTGGTGAGCCGGAACGGCAAGATCGCCCACCGCTGGAACCAGGGCTACGACGACGATGCGATCTTCCGGATCTACTCGATGTCAAAGCCGATCACGAGCATTGCGCTGATGCAGCTCTACGAACAGGGTCTCTTCCAGCTCAACGACCCGGTGCATCGGTTCATCCCGTCGTGGAAGGACCTCCAGGTCTGGGTCGACGGCAATGCCAGCAATTATCACGCGAAGCCGCCCGAGCGTCCCATGGAAGTGCGTGATCTCCTCACCCACACCTCTGGCCTCACCTACGGCTGGATGCACCGTCACCCCGTCGATGGGATCTACCGCCGCAAGGGCATCGGCGGCCTCGGCGGCGACACGCTCGAGGAGATGTGCGACAAGCTGGCCGAGGTACCGCTGAGGTTCTCACCGGGAACAGAGTGGGCGTACAGCGTGGCCACTGACGTCTGTGGCCGACTGGTGGAGATCATCAGCGGACAACGCTTCGACGACTACCTCGCCGAGCACATCTTTGGCCCACTCGGCATGACCGACACCGCGTTCTGGGTCGACGACGACAAGGCCGATCGCTTCACCGATTGCTACACCCTCCCCGAACTCTCACCGTTCGGTGTGCCAGAGGGAGCATCGGGTGACGACATGATCAAGATCGATGGCACGTCGGAGAAGAGCAGCTACCGCTCCAACCCGACCTTCCTCTCCGGCGGTGGAGGCTTGACCTCCACGGTGGCCGACTATCACCGCTTCTGCTCGGCCCTGCTCAACGGCGGAGAACTCGACGGGAATCGGATCATCGGTCCTCGGACTCTCGCATACGCAACACAGAATCACCTGCCGACAGGCGACGACCTCGCCTCGATGGGCGTACCCACGTTCAGCGAATCGAACTACGAGGGCATTGGTTTCGGTCTTGGGTTCTCGGTGGTCCTCGATACATCGCGGGCGGCCGTCATCGGCTCCATTGGAGCCTTTGCGTGGGGTGGTGCGGCCAGCACCCTTTTCTGGATCGACCCGGCAGAGCAGTTGATCGTGATCGGCATGACCCAACTGTTGCCATCGTCGGCCTACCCGATCCGTGATGAGCTCAAGCCCATGATCTACGGCTCGATCGTCGACTGACGAATGCGGGTTCCGCAGATGTCGCTCATGAACGGCGTCAGATCCATGCGTCGATTCGAGCCATGAACATCGCCGGCCATATCACCGTGGCCATGCGGTTGGCCCCTGACGCGCCACGAGTATGGCTCGGCGCTGCCCTGCCCGACCTGGGGGCGATGGGTCGCTTCCGCTTGATGGGCGACTCGCCCGACCCCGACGTCACAGCAGGAATCGCCCTTCACCACGCAACAGACGACGCGTTCCACCGACATCCCACGTTCACCGAAGCAATGGCCAGGCTCCGATCAGTGCTGAGCTCGGATGGAGTCAACCGGGGTGCAGCCCGAGCGGTTGCCCACGTCGGCCCGGAACTCATGATCGATGGCCACCTGCTGACGTTCGAACACGTCACCGAGGCCGTGAACAGCGCCTTCGGTGAGATCGAGCCCCTCGGGCCGGCGCTCAGCTCGCTCGTCGAGCGAGACCGACTCGAGTGGGATCGCCATCTGGGCAAGGTGGTGTCGTGGGGCCTGCCGACCGACTACGCCGAGCCTCATGCCGTCGCCCATCGCCTGCATCGCATTCTGGCTCGTCGGGCCCGGCTCGGATTCGAGGCGTCGCAGATCGAACAGATCGGCCACCGCCTCGCTGCCGAGCAGCCCGGCCTCGATGCGGCGGTCGCGGACCTCATCGACGATCTCGAACGGATCCTGCAATGACC
>CAZYLX010000373.1:0-4292 GCA_964648595.1 uncultured Acidimicrobiaceae bacterium | reverse complement strand
CCCGGCGGAGGAGGGCCGCGTCATCAGCAAGCACGGCGATGCCTCCGACGACGAACACGAGATTGGACATCACCCACAAGCTGACGCCCTGGCGTTCACGAGCCAGACTCGACCGCAGCACGGCGGCGCTCGCAGATTGGAAGGTGGCGACGGCATGGCTCCCTCCGCCGTTGCTGCGCAGGTCATCGGCTCCTGCGAGACGCTCCTCCACCTCGCCCAACATGCGACCGGTTGCCGCTTGCTCAGACGCAGCCTCGGAAACGGCCCGATCCCGAAGGAAAAACATCGCCGCAAGAGCGAGCGACAGGTAGACCGCCATGGCAAGGCCGACCTGCCAGCTCCGCCAGGTCACCACCAGCAACAAACCAACGAGGGTCACCAGGGCCGACAGCGCCCTCGCCAGGAAATTCGAAACGAACTCGCTGAGAGCCGTGACGTCGCCATCGACGCGGCTGACAAGCTCACCAGGACTGGTCGAACGGTGAAAGGCCAGGTCGAGGCCGAGGACGTGGCGAGTCAGTGTCGACCGCAGCTCGTTGGTGACTCGCCACGCGAGGTCCGTCGCTGTCCACGCAACGGCGATGGCCAGGAATTGTCGGGCCAGGCCGACGCCGACGTACGCGCCGGCAAGAGCGAGCAGACGCGATTGTGACGCGCCGGCTGCGGCATCGTCGATGAACGCGGCGATGAGCACCGGCCCGATCAAGGGCAGGAGACCGGCAACGGAAACGACCGCCGCCATCGCGATCGCTTGACCCCGATGCTGAGCCAGCAGCCCGAAAAGGGCGCGCCAGTGCTGGTGGTCGTTCATCTCGACGACCGTAGTTCGGCCAAGCGTGGAGCCCGGCGGAATTTGGGCTCCCCCGCTCGGGGCCTCGTCGAAGGAGCAGGAGTTACCATCCCGACATGACGGTTGCTGTTCAGTTCCCGACCGAACTCCCCAACCGGCCCACCGTCGCCGCGCCCTCCAACGACGCGACACACAGCCAATTCCACGGCTGCGACCGGCACTGGACCTGGTGCGACATCCATCACCTGGTCGAGAACCACCACGACGGCTTCGACACCTGGACAACCTCACGCTGCTGCGTCAAAGACACCACACGTCGGTGCACCAAGGCGGCTGGCAACTCGATCGTGGACCTGACGGCCAACTAGCCACCATCAGCCCCTGACCATCGGGGTGCTGGTGAGGAGTTGAGAATGTCAACCAGCAACTACGTCAGCAAACGAAGCGATCGGCAGTCGGGTCCACGATGACGCAACGTCGCATCCCAAGGGTGGTGTTGAGCACTCGTGCGTCGCTCTGATGGCAGCGGCAAGACGCTGCTTGGCCGTTGGCTCGATCAGCCAAAAGCGGATCTCGCGATCACATGACGGAGAACCTGCATCGAGCGCAGAGCTGAGGCCCCGTCTGGAAACCTTCGCGCCCGAACGATCCCAGGCGGAGCACTAGCGGGCGATCCGGGCGAGGTCGACGATCTCCTTCGCCCGAACCACCGCGGTTCCGACTTCGTGCAGACGAGCCAAGTTGCGTTCGATGAGGTCCTGATACTCAGCCGGCATTTTCGCAACGTGCGAGACCACATTCGGCGCTGTCGAGGGATCGGATGCATCGACCACAGGGTCGTAGCCAAACAAGTCGATCAGCTCTTGCGGTGCCACGCCAACGACGACACACCCGGCGGCGATCGCCTCGAGGTACCGCAACGTCATGGTCTCGAGTCCACCCGCCTTCTCCGGGTGGGTCATCGTCCGGGGGAAACACACCAGCATCTTCGACTGGCCCATGAGGGCCCGCAGCTCGGGATGGGGAACACCCGCCGGCGCCGCCTGATGCAGCGGCGCCGTCCGTCCGTCAGCGGCAATGGCGTCGTCAAATGGCTCGTAGCGGCGACCCATCACCATGAGGTCAACGGCTCGGTCCGCGAGCGCCATCGACGAGCGATACAAGCCAGGATCGACGAACTCGGGCACCCAGAACGTGCGCAGACCAGGGATGCGCCTCGCCATCTCCTCAGCTGAGCCCCGGGCTGAGAACATGGCGATCCGTACCCCGCTTCGACGCAGCAACGCCTCCCAGCGGTCCCAGTCCTTCGGCCAGCAATCGATCGCATAGACGACCGGTTCGCGCCACCACGAGTAAGGGAAGAAGCGATGCGATTTCGCCCATGACGTGAGGACGAGAACCCGGCCACGACGCATCCGATGGCCAAAGGGAAGCGATGTCGGGAGGACCTTCCCCAGTTGGCGCACCGTCCGGAAGCTTCGCGCCCGCAGGTGCCGGTCACACCGCTCAAGCAGCTCTGCGTGAACGGAATCGAACCAGAAACCGGCATCGCCGGTGAACGTCTGGATCGCTAGCGACGGACGCCGCTTGCCCTCGATTGTTTCGCCAGCGTCACTCTGCAGCACGTCCACATGTTGACACGTTGTGCGCCACCACGACTCGGGCCGAAGCACCAACAATTCGCCCGGGCTCCAGGATCTCGGCACCTGCAGGCCGGGATCGACGAGGGCATCCGCTCAGTCGGGCGCCACCTCTTCTGTGCCGAACATCTCTTCCAACGCCGCCATGGTCTGGATCACAACGACATCAGCCAGTCGACACCCGGCCCTCGGCTTCCTCACCGTTGATCATTCCGTCGTGGCCGATCACGGGGGTCTGGCCTCCGCACGTCGGCGGGAGCAAGATGGGTGCCTACTCGAACACCCGATCGAGCTGCAGGTTGAGATCATGGATCGAGTCGATGGCACCGATGAGGTCGAGGCCCGATGTGGCGAGCCTGTAACAAACTCCAGCATCTCTATCTCTCCAATGACAAGAATGATGGCCGGCGTCGTCGCCTGACATCGCCGGCCGAGAGCTCAGGTCACGGCGGAGGAGCCGTTGGCGAGTGGCCTGAACCGACGAATCAGCGCTGACCACACGAATGCAGTCGCAATCAACACGACGTAGATCGGCAGTTGGGTTCGAAGCCGAGCAGGGGTCGTGACCCCGACGCCACCGCTCGACGCGATCGATGTCGCCCAAATCACGCTGAGGGTCGTCACCAGCATCCAGTGGCGAGGTCGCCATGTCTCCTGCCAACGATCGATCCACTGAGAGATGGCACCACTCGCCGCTCCACCGAGTGCCACGCCGAGGAAACCGCCGGCCAGGAACCAGTCACCCAGGGCGGTGATCGGCCAACCATTGGCTCGATTGGGTTCGAAGGTGCGGGCCACGGTGATGGCTGGTCGCTCGACAGGACCGCTGGAGGGCACGAATGGGCTCAGCGCATTACGCGAAGCATCAACGAAGATGCCAAGGCCGGGAGAGATCGGCGAGGGGTCCTCATCGTCGAAGACGAGGAGCGCGGCGTCGTACGCCGTGTGATTGGTGGTGACCGCCAGCCTTCGAAACAGAGAGCCCTCAGTTGTGCGAGCGTTGGTCCCGCCGAGTGAAATGTTCTCTCGAGCCACTCGCAGACCGAATCCTGCACCGAGCACAACGAGAAGGATCAGCCCGGACACGGCGACGACGCGCATTTGCTCAGCAACGGACCGGCGGTGGCGTTCTCGAACCCCGACGAGAAGCGCAACCGTCGGAATCACGAACGGGAGGAGTGCTGCACCGCGGGCCCCCCAGGTGAAGCTGACAGCAGAGCCCGCCACGAATGCCACGATGCCCAGTGCAACCGTTTTCGTCTTGCGGTCGTGAATGCCCAGAACCGCGGTGGCCATTCCGAGGTAGGCGAGCAGAACCGCCGGATTCCGCAGCATTCGGGGAAGATCAACCTCCTGCCCCTTGGCGACCCGAGCGAGGCCGGTCACTCCGTACTCTTGCCAGGCCCAGAGGCTGGATCCAATGGCGAGCAGAACGAGGATGGGGAGGAATTGTCGGAGGACGACGTCGCTCGGCGGCAACCGTCGCTCCAGATTGGAGAGTCCTGTCGGTATTCGACGGGCGCACCAACCGGTCACGACAAAGGCAGCCAAAAAGAGTAGGTAGGCGACCTGGGCGCGAACCATCGCATCCTCGACGGTTCGGGCGGCGAAATGCGTGTCGGGGAACGGGGTGTCGAGGCGAACCAGTTGCTCGAACGGTCGAACCACGAAGTCCAAGGCCAACAAGGTGATGGTCAACGCTCTCGTCTGGCGGAGGTCCCAGTTCCACCACCGAAGCGCTGCGATGGTCGCAGCGGCGGAGAGAAGAATGAGGCTGCCGACGGCGATCATCCGGGCTCCGGTGCCGTCACAGCCGGGACGGAACTGCGTGTTGTCGATGCCATCGCCAGTTCCGTCAGTAG
>CAZYLX010000372.1:0-4304 GCA_964648595.1 uncultured Acidimicrobiaceae bacterium | reverse complement strand
CGATGAGGTCGTCGTCGACTGGCCAAATCGACTCCTCGATCGTGTCGGGTCCGATCTCGGGATCCGTGATGCCATCTGCGTGCTCACCCACGACCCGAAGTTCGACGTGCCAGCAGTAAAGACCGCGCTGCAGACCAACGCCGGTTACATCGGAGCAATGGGATCGCGTCGTACGACCGACGACCGCAATGCTCGTCTGATCGATGTCGGAGTGGATCCCGCGGACCTCGCCAGAGTGATGGCGCCGATCGGCCTCGACATCGGAGGTCGGACCCCTGAAGAAACGGCGATTTCGGTGTGCGCGGAGATCATTGCTCTCCATTCCGGCCGGGTTGCTCCATCGCTACGCGACGCTGAAGGCGATATTCACCGCACCGCAAGCTGAAATTTGGCGGTGAGTCGCTGATATCAGCGCTGCCTCATCGCGAACCCCATCGCTGAAATTCTGCCGCGAACCGCCGATGGACACGGGTGACCAATGACCCGCCAGCGTCGCGCCTCGGGCGACGCCATCTGCAACTTGCGCAGAAGGTGACGTTGGCGATGCTCGTTTCACTGGTCCCGATCATCATCGTCGGCTGGTCAGTTGCCGGTTTCGCCAGTTCGGTGCTGGAGGACGAAGTGCAGCAGAGCATTGGTCGAGCCGGCGAGGTGCAGGCCGAACGAGTGAACGGTGCGGTCCAATCCAGCGTCGGATTCCTGGGCCAGATCACCAATGATCCATCCTTTCTCCGAACTGTCGACCAGCAGGGCTCGCTCGACAACACCACCGAATCGGCCCAGTTCTTCTCTGACTTCATCGCCGGCCAGTTCGACTTGGCCGCGGGCGATGGGCTGGTCGGCCTCGGCGTCTTCACGATCGGTGGCGGCGACCCGCGTTCCGCCGGCGAGTTGAACACAGAAACAGCCTTCCTGCGGACCCAGATCGCAGAAGACGACGTGATTGTCGGCGAAGCGTTTCTCACCGAAGACGGCGACGCCAGATTGCCCGTCGCTCGTCGAGTGCGAGGAACGAACAACGACGGCAGCAGCGTCACGGTGGTCGCCGAGTGGTCGATCGATGCGCTCGTGCATGATGCTATCGATCCGGCAACGCTTGGTGAATCGGCTCGCAGCCTGATCGCCCAGCAGAACACCGATGGGTCGCTCACTGTCGTTGCCGGCAGCGATCGCAACCTACTTGGCGAAGTGATTGCGCTGACGAGCAATCCCGTGATTGGCGAAGGCACCGTCGAGCAGACCGATGACCCGATCGCCGGGCTCGCGCCCGTCATCCAGGCAACAACTCGCGTGCCGGGGGATCCGGGCTGGATCTCGATCATCGAGATCGACCAGTCGGAGATGTTCGCCGACCTCGAATCGATTCGGACACGGTTGATCACGGTCTTCATCGCCGCTGGGCTTGCAATACTGCTCGTCGTCGTCTTCGCCGTGCGTGGCTTCGTCCGGCGCCTGGCGAGGGTCTCGGACCTCGCGGCTTCGGTGGCTGATGGTGATCTCTCGGTTCGAATCGGCGATCAGCGTGGCGACGAACTCGGCCGACTGTCGTCAGCGTTCGACGACATGGCACAGGCGTTGACTGTCGATATCGCCCGCAGGGAACAGATCGAGGAACAGCTCGCCTATCAGGCAACACACGACGCCCTGACCGGCCTGCCGAACCGCAGCCAGTTGGTGCACCAACTCGATCGCATCCTGGACGAGCACGGCGAGGTCATCAGCTGTCTCTTCGTTGACCTCGACGGCTTCAAGGCGGTCAACGATCGCCTAGGTCACGGTGCTGGCGACGAGCTCCTGATTCGAGTCGGTGAGCGACTGACCGACGTTCTTCGCCCCGCCGACTTCCTTGCTCGCCTCGGCGGCGACGAGTTCGTTGTGATCCTCCGTGGGCTGGGTCCCGTTGCATCGGAACGACTCGCGGGGAGAATCGTCGCGGCGCTCGAGCTTCCGTTCATGGTCGGCGAGGAGGAAGTGTCGATCAGCGCATCGATCGGCGTCGCGTCTGCGAGCGATGAACACACGACTGAACGGCTGATCAAAGAAGCTGACATCGGCATGTATAGGGCGAAGGCGAAGGGCCGAGGTCGCGCCGTTCGTGTCACCGACGAGACCATGCGCGAAGTCGACGAGCAGATCACCTTGTTGAGCGAGCTGCGAACCGCCGTCGCCAACAATGAGCTGGAGCTCGCACTCGTGCCAATGGCCGACCTTCGAGATGGTTCGTTACGCAGTGTCGAGACCACCGTCCGTTGGCATCACCCGGTGCGGGGACTGATCTCGACGTCTGAGTTCGATCAGATGGTCGCCGACTCGGGCACAGCGCAGCAGATCGACGAGTGGCTGATCGTTCGGGCCACCGAGTTGTTCGCTGGCTGGCGCGATGATGGACTGCCCGTCGCAGACATCGACCTGTCGATGAACATGAGTAACAGCGGTTTCATCGGGAACCGGGCGCGGCAATTGCTCATCGACGAGATCAGGCGGCGAGACCTTCAGCCTGCCAATTTCCGGATCGAGGTGTCCGAGACGGTGCTCCGCAACGACCCGTCAACCTTGCGCGAGGTGTTCGACACCTATCGGGCAGCAGGCGTGGCGGTTACGATCGACTCGTTCGGTTCGGATTACTCCAACCTCGAGCTGCTCCCTCGCTACGCCATCGATGCGGTGAAGATCGATCTCGCTCAGATCGCTGATCTCACCAACCGGCTCTCGAGCCGGGCGCTGGTCAGTTCTCTCATCACGCTGGCCCAAACTGCAGGTCTGCGGGTCACAGCTGCCGGGATCGACGACGAAGAAGCACGAGGCCAGATGATGGAGCTCGGCTGCTTCTGGGGTCAGGGTGAATGGTTCTCGCCGCCGGTCGTCGAGGAGGACTTCATCGACGTGCTCGAACGACGGCATCTCCTGGGCTCGTTCTGACTGTCGCTGGCTAGGTTGCCGGCATGACAATCGCCGCTGTCCTCCTCGCCGCTGGTGCCGGCTCGCGGTTCGACGGCTCCGATCACAAGCTGCGGTCTGAGCTGCGAGGTCGTCCTGTGGTGTCGTGGTCTCTGGATGCTGTGCTTGCCGCAGGCTTCAACGAGGTCTTCGTTGTCACCGGATCCGTGGATTTGGGAGATCTGCTGCCGCCGGACGTTTCGGTCGTTCACGCTGAGCGTTGGGAGGAAGGGCAGGCTCTCACAATGCAGGCCGGAATTGCCGCTGCTGACGATGCTGGGCACGATGCGGTGGTCGTCGGGCTGGCCGATCAACCCTTCGTTCCGACCTCGGCGTGGCGATCGATCGGTGCGTCTCGTGGTGCGATCGTGACCGCGACCTTCGATCAGAATCGGCGACCTCCGGTCAAGCTCGAACGAGCGATCTGGCCGCTTCTCCCGACCGAGGGCGACGGAGGGGCTCGGGAGCTCATGCAACTGCGACCCGATCTGGTTTCTGAGGTACCGTGCACCGGCACTGCTGCCGACATCGACACCACAGAGGATCTAGCACGATGGAACTCACCAACGACTTCGTCATCGATCGACCCATCGAGGAGACCTGGGTCGTTCTGAACGATCTCGAATTCATAGCGCCTTGCATGCCGGGCGCCCGGTTGACCGAGATCGAGGGTGACGAGTACCGAGGCAACGTCAAGATCAAGGTCGGGCCCATCACGGCGCAGTACAAGGGCAAGGCTTCGTTTGTCGAACAAGATGCGGTGAACCACAAGGCCCAGCTCAAGGCCGAGGGCCGTGATCCCCGCCAGGGCAACGCGAACGCGATGGTGTTCGCCACGATGGAACCTTCCGGCGATGACGCCACAAAGGTCACCATCCACACCGACCTCAAGCTCAGTGGGAAGGTGGCCAGCTTTGGGCGAGGCATCATCGAAGACGTCTCCAAGAACATCCTTGGCCAGTTCGTCGAGAACCTTCGCATCAAGCTCGAAACTGAAGGTGCCCCCAGCGCTGACGAAGCAGTCGTGGCGGAGCCAACGCCGGCCGTCAGCCCTGCCGATGGGAACGGAGCCGACCCGTCATCGGAAGCAACATCACCAGCAGATGCTCCGACGATTAGGAAGATCGATGCGCCCGAGGCTGATGCCGTCGATCTGCTTGCGGTGTCGGGCAGCCCCATCACCAAGCGTCTCGCACCCGTTCTCGGCGCCGTTGTGCTTCTGCTGGTCCTGCGCTGGTTGCTCGGCGGCCGTGGCGACTGAGAGCGCCCCGCCTGTCACGCCATCTGATCTCGAGGTCGTGACTGAGTTGCTCGGGCGACCGCCGATGGGGTCGTTCACGGTCGTCGTCCGGCGAGACGACGGCAGC
>CAZYLX010000371.1:0-4312 GCA_964648595.1 uncultured Acidimicrobiaceae bacterium | reverse complement strand
GCCTCACCGACATCGCCCGTCGTCTTCGCCGAGGCGACGAGCTGTTCGCCGTAGCCGAATAACCGATCAGGACGGTCGTACCTCAGCCCAGCCGTCCGTTGACGCGACGTCAGGTGCGAATGACCGCGACGGCAATCGGTGACGATTCGAGACAGCGTTGGCTGACCGAACCGAGCAGCAGACCTTTGAAGCCACCTCTGCCGCGTGATCCGACGACCAGCGAGCTCGGTCCGGCCGCGGCCTCCAGCAGATGCGGCACGACCTTGTCCGGTGTCCTGCTCAGGCCAGATCGGCCACGGGTTCGGGGTCTGACTCTTCCCAGCTCTTCTTGAGTGGCTTGTAGAGCAACGCGAGCAGGCCGGTGGTGACGATCACCGAGAGCAGAATTGACAAGATGGGTTTGTCATCGAGGAGCGAGGCGATGGCGAAGGAGAAGATGCAGTTGAAGCTGGCCCACGCCGTTCCCCCGATCGCTGACCACAGCAGGAACTTCGGGTACTTGTATGCGGTAAGGCCCATGGTGGCCGAGACTACGAACCGCAAGCCGGGTACGAATCGGCCGAACGCGATGATGACCGGCGCGTTCGTGTGGAGAACCTTGATTGCTTTCGCCAGCTTCGGATTCTCGGCTGCCTGATCGACTTTGCGGCCCATGTAGTCCCGAAGGATGGTGCGAGAGAGCCAGTAGAGCAGCGAGTCGCCCAACGTGGCGCCGAGCGCACCGGCCAGGGTGAGCCGCCACAGGACGATGGACGAACCGTCCTGGGCCGCGAGGTTGGCGCCCGTGGTGAGGAGCGATTCGCTGGGGAAGACCGGGATGACCGCATCGAGCATGACGAATCCGAGAATCCATGCGTAGGGGTGCTCGAAGCTCGCTAGGTCGATGTCGGTCACGAATGCAGTGATCATCGGGGCCAACCAAAGAGCGGCGAGGATGGTCAGTAGCGCGATCAGTATCCACTTGAAGCTGACGAACGCTCGCCAACGCGGTGGTTCGGCGGTTGCATCGTTGTGCTCCATTGCGTCAGACAGTACGGGACTTCGGTGGTCGGGCCGCGGACGATGAGTGCGTCCTCATATCGCAGGCTCACAGATGCACGAATGTGTCGGAGAGACAGCGCGGTCGTGTGCATGTTCGAGTAGGTCAGCCCGTTGAACTGGCATAGACGCTCGAGGCTGCATAGCTTCGGTTTGTGGTCGATCCGTATTCGAGTCCAACCGACGATGACCTGGCCGTCGCCGATCATGCGTTCCGGCCTGATCTCTACGCCGGGCAGATCGCTTTGGTCACCGGGGGAGCGGGAGGGATCGGCCGCTCGATCTGCCTACTCCTCGGTCGACTCGGCGCCCGATTGGTCGTGTGCGGACGCAACGAGGAGAATCTCGCCGAGTTGGTCGCTTCTCTGGCTCGCCATGGCATCGAAGCCACACCCGTGGTCATGACGATCCGCGACCCTGATCAGGTGACGGAGCTCATCGAGACGGCATGGAGTGCTGCGGGGCGCCTCGATCTGCTCGTGAACAATGCCGGTGGCCAGTTCGCCGCTGCGGCCACCGACATCACGCCGAAGGGCTGGCAGGCGGTCGTTGACACGAATCTCAATGGCCAGTGGTACATGATGCAGGCGGCAGCCCGAGCGTGGATCGAACACGACCAGCCGGGCTCGATCGTGAACATCGGAACCATCACCGGCAGAGCAAGCATCGGGATTCCCCACACCGCTGCAGCTCGAGCCGGCGCTGCTGCCCTTGCCGGCACCCTCAGCGTCGAGTGGGCCCCTCACAAGATCAGGATCAACACGGTGGCGGTCGGGGTGGTCCAGAGTCCAGGTCTGGTCAACTACCCAAAGGAGGCCAGGCCGAGCTTCGACCACAACCCGCAGCGTCGGCTCGGCAGCGTGCACGATGTCGCACAGACGGTGGCCTACCTGGGATCTCCATTGGCGTCTGGCTACATCACCGGCGATGTGATCCATGTCGCCGGCGGCGAGCAGATCTGGGGCGAGTACTGGGCCATGGGGAAGCCGGACTACTTCAAGATCGACGACTGAACGAGACCGCGACCGACAAGACAGACGGGCAATCACATGAGCGACCAGCAAGAGATGACCGCACGGCGTCCCGACACCACGAGGCTCCAGGGAATCGCGAGGGCATACACACAGTCGGCGGTTCTCTTTGCCGCAATCGACGCCGAGCTCTTCACCCACGTTCGTAATGGTGCCGTGACCGAAACTGCGCTCGTCGAGGCCACCGGGTTGCGACCCATTGACGTCAATCGGTTGGTGTCGTGCGCGTTGACCATGGACCTTCTCCGGTGGTCGGACACGTCATCGACGCCCGAACTGTCGGAGCCCGAACTCGTCAACGCACCCGATGTCGATGCCTATCTGGTGAAGGGCGAGGCCCGTTATGCCGGACCGTGGATGACCTTCACCAGGCCTGACGTCCCAAAGTGGTTCGAGATGACCGAACTCATGCGGGATCAGCGCGGCACCCATCTCGGCATGTACGAAGAGCTCACCGTCGAGTCGGCACGGAAGTACCACCAGGCGACCTCCAGCATCGGCTTTGGTGCCGCTCGTCGCTTCGTCAAGACCGTCGATCTGAGGGGTCGGCGCCACCTGCTCGATCTGGGTGGCGGGTCCGGTGCGTACAGCATTACTGCGGTCGAGCGCTTCGAGGAGCTCCGAGCGACGGTGCTCGATCTGCCACCGGTGGTTGTCGCAACGAAGGAGTACATCGAAGACGCCGGCGTTTCGGACCGGGTCGACACTGTCGGAGCCGACTTCACCGTCGGTGAGTTCCCGGGCCCGGTCGACGTCGTTGTGATGGCGAGCAACCTCCCCATCTACGACGGCGAGGTCATTGCCGGGGTCGTGGCCCGAGCCTTCCGGGTCCTCGAGAGCGGGGGCGAGATGCATCTCATCGGTGAAATGCTGACCGACGATCGGACGGGACCGATCGATGCCGCCATGTGGGGCATGAACGAGCTGATCTGCGGAAGCCTCGGCCGTAGCCACACCGAGGGGGAGTGCGCGGGTTACTTCGAGGCCGCCGGCTTCACCGACGTCGAGGTGACCGAGTTCGTGCCCGGCGTGCTTTCGCGCTGTTTCGGGATCAAGCCACCGGCGGTCCCTCAGCGCTGAGCAGATTAGGCACGAAACTGAGCAGATCGGGGCACGAACACTCTGTTACGGTCACCGGGGCGCACCTGTCGACATCGAAAGCCGAGGGCAATCCATGGTGACCCTGCAACGTGGAGCCGTCGGATGACCGTCGACAGCTATGCATTCCTCCCAAGGGCGTTTCGGACAATCTTCGAAGCAGCGCCGCAGTTCGACCACGAGCCCGTCTGGGCGGAGTTCGAGAAACCCCTCGAAGAAGCGAACATCGGTCTCCTGTCGAGTGCGGGGATCTACCTGCCCCGAGAGCAGAAGTCGTTCGACGTCGAGCGGGAACGTGCGGAACCGACGTGGGGTGACCCGACACTACGGACTGTGCGGTCGAACGTCTCCCAGGATGAGATCGGTGCAGCGCACCTGCACATTCGCACCGACGACCTGCTCGAGGACATCGACATCGCACTCCCGATCAACCGACTCAATGAGTTGGTGGCTGAGGGGTGGGTCGGCGCCGTTCCTGATGAGCACTTCTCGGTCATGGGATTCCAAGCTGAGGGGGCCGAGGTCTGGCGCACCGTCACGGGCCCGGAGATTGCTGCACGTTGCCACGCTGCGGATATCGACGCGCTGATCCTTGCGCCGGCTTGACCGGATTGCTGCAAGAACGTGCCCGTGCTGGCACGTGTCATCGAAGCTGCGGGTATCCCGACCGTGACGGTCACGATGATGCCGGTGCTGTCTGACAAGCACCAGTCGTCACGCACCCTCGGCGTCCAGTTTCCGTTCGGTCATTCGTTCGGCGATGTCGGTGATTCCGAGATGCAACGCCGGACACTGTGGGCAGCACTCCAGCTCCTGGTGGACGCCCCGAGCCCGTGCACTCGAGTCGACGTTTCCGAGCAATGGCATGGCGACGCCCGTGCGGCCTACAAGCATTGGCAGCCCGACGAGCCGAGCCCGATCGTTGCCCACAGCATGGAAATGATCAGGAAGGCTCGCGAGGCAACCAAGCAACAACCGTGATGGTGCGGCCGAGCTTGGCTGCCGAGGAGACCGCCTCGGCCCAGTCATTCGGTGGGTGCAGGTGCGAGGCTGGCCGGCGAGAGGCCGGTGAGGTTGTTCCGTGTCGCAAATTGGGCCAGCGTCTCGGGCTCATCAGTTGCCGGTGCGAGGCTGGCCGGCGAGAG
>CAZYLX010000370.1:0-4339 GCA_964648595.1 uncultured Acidimicrobiaceae bacterium | reverse complement strand
CCGCCGTCGAATTGATCGAGGTAGAGAAATCGCGGGGGCTCAGCTTCGAAGAAGCCTGGCGAGCCACTAAATCGCAGGTCGTGTTCACCACACACACTCCGATCATCCAGGGCAACGAGAGCCACGAGTTGCGAACCATGGACTTCATGGGCGCGTTCCGAGGCCTCGACGAGGAGGAGATGACTCGTATCGGTGGCGATCCGTTCAACATGACCGTCGCCGCACTCCGGCTCTCGAGGCGGTCAAACGCGGTGGCCATGCTCCACGCCGAAACGGCCAACAAGATGTGGCGACACGTGGCCGGGCGTAGCGAGATCGTTGGTATCACCAACTGCATTCACACGCCGACCTGGGTCGACTCCCGAATCACCGAGGCCTACGACCAGAACGAGCCACTGTTCCCGGTGCACAACACGATCAAGAATGAGTTGATCGACTTCATCGAAGACCGCACCGGGGCCCAACTCCGAGCCGACCGCATCCTGATCGGCTTCAGCCGTCGGGCTGCGACGTACAAACGGAGCGACCTGATCTTCTCCGACATGGACAAGATCGAGCCCTATCTGGAGAGCGGTGAGCTCCAGCTTGTTTTCTCGGGCAAGGCTCATCCATTCGACGATGGCGGGAAAGGCATCGTCAGCAACCTCGTCTCGATGATGCGGGAACACCCAAACTCCGTCGTGTTCCTCGAGAACTACGACATGGACATCGGCCGCATGCTCACGCGCGGTTCCGATGTGTGGCTGAACAATCCACGCCGGCCGCAAGAAGCGAGCGGAACGAGCGGCATGAAGGCGTCGATGAATGGGGTCTTGAACTGTTCGATTCTCGATGGCTGGTGGCCGGAGGCCTGCATCGACGGCGAGAACGGCTGGCAGATCGGTGACGGATTCGAGTCGGACGACGAAGACGAGCTCGATGCCAACGACCTCGAGTCGTTGTACGACGTTCTCCTCACCAAGGTGCTCCCGACCTACTACGACAGCCCCGACAAGTGGGAGGCCATGATGCGGGAGAGCATCAAGACCACGTCAGCGGAGTTCGCGATGCCCCGAATGCTCGAGGACTACTTCGCCAAGCTCTACCGAGTCAGCGCCTCGTAGCTCGCCATCGGGGCAGCGGTCAACAGGTTCCGTGGCTGTCGTCCGGGCTCGGGGTAGAACAAGGGCCCGGCAGCCGCCCAGCAGAGCGAGGTGGCGGACACGACACCTGCCCGAACGCGACAGTTGCGGTCGACCCATCCCTCCAGAAGGCCGACCGCAACCTTTCGCTTGGCTCCTCCTCGCCACTGAACCTGCCGCCGAGGTCGGAGGAGCTGCTGAGGAAGAACCTAGAGCTCGGTCGTAAACGACCAGTTAACGACCCGTCCGCCCGCGATCGGCCAGTTTTGGTCGAGGGCCCGATCGGTTCTACCCTCCCCGTCGTGGGCGCATGGCAGCCGGACCTCGGCTCGCGACAGGTCGATCGAGATCGCGTGGAGGCCGTTGCATTCACCCCGATGTCCGCCGGGCTGCGAAATGAGCTCATCACGATCGCCTACGGCGATATCGCAGAAGCGATGGCCGACGTGCTCGGCACTGACAACGCCACCTGGTGTTCGATCGGCCAGTGGGCGTCGAGTTCAATCGGCGACTACCTCGGTTTGCCCATTCCCACCCTGGGGCGGCTGATCACACGCGCCTTCGGCGACGGCAACCGTGACGTCTTCGCCGACGTTGGGCGAGCGCACGTGACGTTCCTCGAGACGGTGGGGGCCGCAGCGCAGCGTGGCGACGATCTCGATCAGGCGTGGGAGCGGTGCGTCGAAGAGCTCGAGGTGGATCTTCCTGATCCGCCAGGCCAGCCGATCGCCGCGCCGTCCACGACCGTAGGACTGCTCACCGACGGCAGGGTCAAAATCCCCGGTGAACCTCGACGGCATCTGCTGATTCGCGGTTTTCGGGCCTATCGCGAGGCAATCGAGGCGAGCGACGATGGCCAGCGAGCTCACTTGATTCTTCTCGGCAACGCTCTGATCGCGCTCCACGAACAGAAGAGCCTCGAGCCCGCCATTTCGGCCGGTTTCCGATCCTGGCTCCGGCACCTCACCACGTTCTGGAGACCCTTCCAAACAACTTACCGCTGGAGGAACTCCGCCCCCGGAGCGTGGCGGCTCCGTCTCGAGAGTTGGTGGATCCGCACGGCAACCCATCGTTTCGTGCGCTTCCGTCTGCCGAAGACGAGCGTGCGAGTCGGTCGCCCGCTGGCGCCGACCGACCATGCCATGACCGTTGCCCCTTCGCTCAGAGGGTTCACGGCAGATGACGAGGATTTGGTGAAGATTCCGAGCCTTCACTTGTTGTCGATCATCTACGAAACGTTCACGGTTGACCGGAGGGCGGCAACGTGTTGGGCGGACCTCGAGGACCGCATGGCCTACATCCTCGCGATGTTCGCACATGAGCAGCAGAGCCCTGCGTTGCGAACCGAGGATGGTCGGGTGCGGCGGCCAACTCCACGGCGGGGACAAGCGGCAAGGCTGCGCCGGCTCGAACGCAGAGTCGGGCGAACGTTGGCCCCAGCCGTTCGGCCTGCGGTTGCTGTACTCGATGATGCCGAACTCGATGCCTTGCGCTGGGTTGCCGCTGACGAGTTGGTCGGTGATCCCCCGTCTTCATCCCATCTCGATCTCGCCGCCGCAAGCGGCCGACCCGACGTGAGCGACTTGGTCCACGACTTCGAGGCGAGAGTCGACGAGGTCTGTGGTGAGGATGGTCTGCTTGATCGGCGAACGGTCGAGTTGGTCCGAACGACATTCGATCAGTGGAGCACCTTGTTCTACATGGGCCTGCTGTTTCGTTCGTTGCCAGAGGGGTACGCCGCCCGGCGGGGCGTGCGCGTGCTCGGCACGGTCTCCGACCTCGCAACGAATCCCGTGCGTCGCGTCGGCGAGACTGCTCAGTTCCTCAACGATCTCTACTGTCGTCCCGAATCGTGGGAGGAGGGCCGACTGGCGAAGCACGGCCCCGCCTATGACTCACTGAGCGGGGTCCGTGTGATCCATGCCCTCGTCAGTAGACAACTGCAGGCTCGGGGATGGGATGCAGAGGAGCTCGGTCAGCCGATCAACCACGAGGATCTCCTCGGCACGATGTTGAGTTTCTTCGTTCCTCCGATCGAGATGATGGGCGACCTGGGCGTGCTCTTGAGCGAGGAGGAACAGGACGCCTTCTCTCGCTTCTGGTGCGCCGTCGGCCACCTGATGGGACTACCGATCGATGCCGTCACCGTTGAGGATGGTGGGGGGCGACGAGCGCTTTCGTCGCTCGAGGCCCGCGATCTCAGCCAGCTCATCCGAGCACGACACCACGAGCGGTCGTTCGACGGTGTGCGTCTCGCTGAGGCTCTCGTCGAGGGTGTCGCCGATGGATTCCCCCGGGCCTCGTCATGGATGGCGGTCGGTCTGTTCCAGGTGATGGGTTCCCGGCCTGTCAACCGTCTGCTGCTGCTCGAAGAGGGGCGCGGCCGGCGCCGATCCGCCATCGTGGCCGCGACCATGACTCTTCTGCTTCGCTGGCCGGTCACGTCGCGCCTCGTCCGTCGGTTGGCTCAACATGCCGGACGTTTGTGGCTGCAGCCGTTTCTCGACGAAGGGGTTGCACGCCCCTTCAGGAGGATGGCCATCGCCGGGCCGGAAGCCGTTGACAACGCGCCCCCGCTCGCCCATGTCGCCCAGCACTGGCCGCTCGGCTGCGGCCAACCGCGTGGCGATTAGCCGACGAGGGCCTGCTCGAGGAGTCGGCGCACCGTTCTCGCAGCATGATCCGGATCCACCTCGGTGAGGCTGGTTTCACCTGCTCTGGCGCCGGCCATCAGCTCGCCAAGACGAACCTGATCCAGCGGGAGCAACGGCTGGGAGTGGCCGACGTAGTTGGTGGCCATCAGTGCCGAGGCGGCGTCGCGTCTCCTGCCGAGTGCGTCAAGTACAAGCGCTGCTTCGTGGCATGACTGTCCGAGCATGTTGTTCAGCCCTCCGCGCTCCCAATGCGGAATGAGTTCGGAGAGGAGCTGCGCTGCTCGTTCGTTGTCGCCGAGGCGTCTGTAGGCCGTCACCAGGCCTGAGGTCGCCATGCCCTGGACCCAGCGGTTCCGCACCGATCTCGACAGACGAATGCTTTCGGTGAACTGCGCAGACGCATCCTGAGGATCGGCATCGAGGTTGGTGATTCCCGAGCAGTAGACCGCCCAGGCGAGCGACGAGGCGTTCTCGAGCTCCTGCGCGATTGCGATCGCCTTGGTCACCGCGGTCCGACCCTCATCCGGCGCTCCGAGATACGCCCACCCGAGCCCAATCGTTGCC
>CAZYLX010000369.1:0-4339 GCA_964648595.1 uncultured Acidimicrobiaceae bacterium | reverse complement strand
GCTCGACCCGCGCATTGCTGGCCGCTGTCGGAGGTGTCGGCATGGAGCTCACCCACCCGGCTCAACGTCTGATGCGAGAGGCGGCGTTCTACGTCGTGCAGGCTCAAAACGCCGCCGGCCGAACAGCCACCCTCGACGTGGCACAGCGCTGACCCGAGCGCCTCTACGGTGGGGAGAACCTCTGATTTCACGTCCGACCCAGGAGTCACGAACACATGAGCGAAAGCCCGAGCCCGAGAGAACTGTGGGAAGGCCGCTACGGGTCCACCGACGACTATCTCTACGGCCTTGCGCCGAACGACTTCCTTGCCGCATCGGTTGGCGACATCCCGCCCGGAGACGTGCTCTGCCTCGCCGACGGCGAGGGCCGCAACGGCGTCTACCTGGCCGAACTCGGCCACGCCGTCACGTCGGTCGACCTCACCGAATCCGGCCTGGCGAAGGCTGAGCGACTTGCCTCTGAGCGAGGTGTCGATCTCACGACCATCGTTGCCGACTTGGCCGACTTCGATCTGGGTGAGGACCGGTGGGACATGATCGTTTCCATCTTTGCTCACACTCCCCCAGCGATCAGAGCCAAGGTTCACGCCGCCATTGCCACAGCTCTCCGCCCGGACGGTGTCCTCATCCTCGAGGCCTACACACCCGATCAAGTCGGCCGCGGCACCGGGGGCCCACCGGTCCCCGAGCTCACCATGACCCTCGACGGGCTCAGGCAAGAACTCACGGGGATGACGATCCAGACGGGCCAAGAGCTCGTCCGTTCGGTGATCGAGGGGCCCGGCCACACCGGCGACGGTGCGGTCGTGCAGGTCATCGCAACGCCAAGACGGAGAACCACGTGACCGACAGGGACGCACCATGACCGATGTCGACTACCTCCGCCGGATCCTCAACGCCAGGGTGTACGACGTGGCCATCGAGACGCCACTCGAACGGGCCAACGAACTCTCATTGCGGCTGAACAACGACTTGTTGATCAAGCGTGAGGATCTCCAAGAGGTCTTCTCGTTCAAGATCCGGGGCGCATACAACAAGATGGTCAACCTCTCTGCAGACGAGCGCGATCGAGGTGTCATTGCTTCATCTGCCGGCAACCACGCACAAGGCGTCGCTCTCGCGGCGAACAAGTTGGGGTGCGATGCAGTCATCGTGATGCCCACCTCCGCCCCGTCGATGAAGGTCGACGCAGTGCGGACACGAGGCGCCGAGGTTGTCCTGTTCGGCGATTCATACAGTGACGCCTACGCCCATGCTCGAGAGCTGATGTCCGAGCGGGGTCTGACGTTCGTCCACCCGTTCGACGATCCGGATGTCATCGCCGGTCAGGGCACGATCGGCATGGAGATTCTCCGCCAGCACGGCAAGCCGATTCACGCGATCTTCGTCGCGGTCGGCGGAGGCGGCTTGATCGGTGGGGTCGCGGCCTACGTGAAACAAGTCAGGCCGGACATCAAGATCATCGGCGTGCAACACGCAGAGTCGACGGCGATGAAGCAGTCACTGGCGGCGGGCACACCGGTCGAGCTCACAGAGGTCGGGCTGTTCTCTGATGGAACCGCCGTTCGGCGTGTGGGTGATGAGACGTTCCGACTCGCCGAGAAGTACGTCGACGATCTGCTGGTGGTCGACACCGATGAAACGTGCGCCGCTATCAAGGATGTCTTCGTCGACACTCGCGCCCTCCTCGAACCCGCCGGCGCCCTGGCGATCGCGGGGGCGAAGCTCTACGCGGCCACGACGGGGATCACCAACAAGACGCTCATCGCCATTGCCTGTGGAGCGAACATCAACTTCGACCGGCTCCGCTTCGTCTCCGAGCGAGCAGAGGTCGGCGAACATCGAGAAGCGGTCTTCGCCGTCACGATTCCCGAGGAACGAGGCAGCTTCCGCCGCTTCTGCGAACTCGTGGGGGCCAGGGATCTCACCGAGTTCAACTATCGAATCGGTGACGGGGCCGATGCCCACGTCTTTGTCGGCGTTCGGACCCAAGCAGACGAGGAGCGGACCGAGATCGCCGCCATCTTCAGCGATGCGGGATTCCCGACGATCGACCTCACGAAGGACGAATTGGCCAAGGCTCACATCCGCCACCTGGTCGGCGGCAAGTCGCCGCTCGCATCGGGCGAGATGCTGTATCGCTTCGAATTCCCTGAGCGCCCGGGAGCCCTGATGCGTTTCCTGGCCGAGATGCACCCTGAGTGGAACATCTCACTGTTCCACTATCGATCCCATGGTGCGGACACCGCACGAGTTCTGGTCGGCATCCAAATACCCACTGGCGACGTTCCCGCTCTCGAAGCGTTCATCTCAACACTCGGATACCGGGCATGGAACGAGACATCGAACGCCGCCTACCAGCTCTTTCTCGCGACGTAGTTGGCGCCGGTCGTCACCCTTCGTCAGGCGGCGGGCGCAACCAAGACGGCAACGTGAGCGTCGGACACGAGCGTGCGGAAGTTTCGCCGAGTGGTGAGCCGTTGGGGAACGACGATCGACGTAGCCCGCGATTCGGCGGCAACATCGAGCAGATCACGAGCCGAGACGGTCGAGTCGCAGATGATCGTCTCTGTGTCGTCTCCGCCAACGCGCAAGGCATAGGAGTCGGAGAGTCGATCGAGGGCGATTGCTTGACCGGTGTGTATGTCGAGGTCTTCAGAATCGGCGAATCGGCGAAGATCATCGCGCACCCGCTGATCGACCAGGACGACGACCGTTGCTTTGCCGCCTCTGGCGACGACATCGCTGGCGATGTCGAGCGTTGAATCGCCTGCTTCGGTCGGGTCGACCACGGCAAGAAGGTGTTCTTGGAGCTTCATTGGGTACGCCTTTCGGACGTGATGAGGGGACTCACTGGAGAGCTGTCGGAGAAGGATCAGGACCGCTCGGCGGCTTGCCAAGGGATCGTCGTTACGAGAGCCCACAGGTACTCGTCGGTGATTGGGTCGCCTGAGAGCAGCAGGCGGTAGTAGATCGGCCCGATCACGAGGTCGATGAGCCGCTCGATCTGGTCGAGCGGCGCCTCGTCGCCGAGAATGCGGCCGATGTACTCGCCGGCGACACGACGACGGCCCGCCCAGAACGCGTGGAACGCTGACGCCAGCACGGGGTTCCGAGCGGATTCCCCGACGACGCCAGCGACGATCGCTCCGAATTCGGATTGGGTGTTCAGCCGAACGATGTCCTGCAGAAACAGGTAAAGCGCCATGCGAGGTTCACCGTCGAGTGGGCGCATCGGAATGCCCTCGTCTGCGAGCACGGTCAGGAGGTGCTGGACCAGCTGCTCCTTGGAATTCCAACGCCGATAGACGGTGTCTTTGCCAACACCTGCGGTGTCGGCGATTGCCTCCATGGAGGCGCCGGTGAATCCCCGCTCCGCGAGCACGAGACGTGCCGCATCGAGGATGGCTCGGCCCCGTCGAGGATCGAGCGGTCGGCCACGTCGGGCCGGGCCTGTTTGGAGCACGGAAGCGGTCACGCCATTTATCATACGGGACCGTCCCGTTTTGTAAATATGACACTTGTCGCACTTGGCGCAGACAGCCTGGACGTTCCGGCGGGCACTACCCAGTCGATGGGCCGCCGTAGTGCTGCCTCGCCCTGTCCCACGCGCTCGCGCCTACGCGATCGCCGAGCAGGCGGCCCTCCAGATCGTCAGCGCGCACGTGAATGCCTCCGTACAGCCGGGAGACACCCGCCTCGTCGGACGCGTCCTCGTAGGTGGCCCACTGCAGGTTGACAGACTCCCGTGGACCGGCTTCGAACTCCAATTCGCCGGCTTCGACCCGCCACTCGCCGAGCCCGCCGGGGAAATACCGGCTTCCCGTCACCTCGGAGAGCACAACGGCCGCCGCCCGGCTGAACGTACTGTGACCGGACACATAGCCGGCGAACGCCGGCGTGACGAACGTGGCCCGCTGGTAGGGAACCCACTCGACAGCCCGGATCCACCCGACCCCACCGATCTCGTTCTCGGTGTCAGCCGGTTCGCCTTGCCACGCCAACACCGCGATCTCGCCGATGTGGTCGCCGAGCTCCTCGTGCCGTTGGCCGGGCGCACTCGACGCCTCGGTGATCACCTCGACAAGCCCGTCCTCGAGCAAGAGTCCCTGTGGATCGTACGACGCAGCAACGGGATCGACCGACTGTCCAAGTCCTCCCATGTAGCGGATCATGGAGATCGGGCGGACGTAGTCGTAGTGCCCTTTCGCTCCCCATGCGGCGATCGCCGCATCATGCATGGCGCCGTTCAACGCGAGATACAGCTTCACGTCGTACTCGAGCCGGTCGACCTCCGGACCGTCACCGGTGGTGCGGAGCGGGGCGCTCCGTGCGAGCT
>CAZYLX010000368.1:0-4345 GCA_964648595.1 uncultured Acidimicrobiaceae bacterium | reverse complement strand
AGCAATTGGCGAAAACACCATTACTATAGACTGTGATGTCATCCAAGCTGATGGGCAAAGACCCGGGCTTCCCCTGGTTGCTCGACCTGCACCGCTTCTTCAGCACCCTCACCTCGGTCTTCCTGGCGTTGCATCTGGTCACGCTCTGGGCCGACAGTTTCGTCGAGTTCGGTTGGGTCGAATTCTTCATTCCCTTCACGTCAGAGTGGCGTCCGGGAGCTGTGGCCTGGGGCGTGCTCAGTCTCTATCTGATGGTCGCCGTCGAGCTTTCCTCACTGATTCGAGACCGGATACCGGCGCGGGCGTGGCATGGCATCCACCTGCTTTCTTACGTGACACTCGTTTTTGGCACGATCCACGCCTGGCAGGCCGGCTCAGATGTCCGCAACCCGGTCGTGCTGTCTGTCGGACTCGCCGCGTTGGCGCTGATCGTGGGCCTCACCGTCTTTCGCATCGTCGTCCTCCGGCGAGGCTCCGCTGTTCACAAGCCTGCTCCGGTCGATCGCTCCGAGATGCTGGCTGCCGCCAGAGCAAGACGAGACGCTCCTGTCGCCCCAGTACGCACCGTGAAGGATCGGTGGGCCGAGGCCGCCGGTCGTCGCTAGCCGCCGATCCTGTCGAAGCAGGCCCAGTCGACCATCTGGGCCGCGTGCCGTTCCGCCATCACACAGAACATCTCATCGCCTCGGTCGGTGCGGCCAACGATCATCGACGCAACCACCGCCATCAGCAGACCACTGGCGGTCCCAAGTCCGTAGTCGTGCTCGATCGACGGGTCGTCGATGTCGACGCCCTCGCCCCGCAAGAGCTGTGCGTACCGTTCGACAAGGCCGGCCTCGACCGCCCTCCTCGGATCGGGGAGAAGGCCGGCTCCAATGAAGTATGCGACATCCGACGGTCCGTGACCGATGGCTGCGGTCTGCCAGTCGACCACCGTCAGCGGAGCCGGCCCCGGTCCGGTCGCAAAGAGCATGTTGTCGAGCCGATAGTCACCGTGAACGAGCGTGGTCGGTGTGACGAACGCGCCGAACCAGTCGGCCAGTCGCTCGCCGAACGCCTCGCCGGCAGTGATCACCTCGGATCCCAGGCGGCGGCCGTAGCGAGCGGCGAACTCCGGGAACAGCATCGCGTACAGCCCGGCCAGTTCTGCACCTCGTTCGGGAACCCGCGGCGTCAGCCACTCGAGGTCGCTCAAGGTTGAATCGTTCCACCGAGGAGCGTGGAGGCCGACAACGGACTCGACCGCCAGCGTTGCTCGCTCCACCGAGCAGCCGGTGATCTGATCCCCTTGCTCTGCGGGGTCGATGTCTTCCATCAAGAGCAGGAACCGGTTCGCGTCGAGATCCTCGTGAAGGGCGAACATCTCGGGGGTTCTGATCGAGACCGTCTCCTGCAAGTCTCGATAGAAGCCGACCTCCTTGACGTACGACCCGGTCGCAGCGGCTGTCTCCCTGCTGGTTGGATCCGGAGATGGGAACTTGCCGACAACGGTCGCTGGACCGTTTTGGCCCTCAGGCCACGTCAGGGTGTAGCGAACGTTCTCGCCGACCTGGCCGGTGCCGATCGACCGCTCTTCGACACCGAGTACGACACCGGGCTGACCGATCGCTTCTGCCAGCCACTCGGCGGTCACGTCTTGCTGCTCTGGAAACGTCACGGCCAGATCATTGCGTACCCGCCTCACTTGTGCCCTATGCCGATCACCGCCGACAATCGTCCATGGCTCCTGACACCGTCACACTTCGACACCTCCCAGCCGATACGCCCGCCGCTGACATTGCTGCGGTCCTGCGCTCAGACGGGGCTGTCGTGATCGACGATGTTGCCGACCAACGCACGATCGATCAAGCGCTGGCTGAGATGGATCCGTTCATCGAAGCAACGCCTCACAGCGGAGACGACTTTGGCGGCCGCCTGACGAAACGAACGGGTTCGCTCGTTGCCCGTTCTGCCACCTCGCGAGATCTGGTCATGCATCCGCTGATTCGCGGCGTCGTTGACGACATCCTCGGTCACGCCACCAATCATCAGCTTCATCTGACTCAGGTCATTTCCATCGAGCCGGGGCAAGGCTCGCAGCCCGTACATCGCGATCAGTGGGCGTTCGATTTCTTCCCATTCCCCAGCGACTACGAGGTGCAGTGCAACACCATCTGGGCCGGAACGGACTTCACCGAGCAGAACGGAGCAACCCGCGTGGTCGTCGGTAGCAATCGCGCTGAGGATCGCCTCCGATACGCCGAGGAAGACACCGTCGCCGCCGAGATGGCAAAGGGGTCGGTACTCGTGTACCTCGGAAGCGTCTACCACGGCGGCGGCGCCAACCAGTCCGATGCCACTCGGGTCGGAATCAACATCACCTACAACGTTGGGTGGCTGCGCCAGGAGGAAAATCAGTTCCTCTCTGTCCCCAAGGACATTGCGGTCACCCTGGACGACGACTTGCTCAGGCTCATGGGCTACTCGATGGGGGCCTATGCGCTCGGCTACGTCGGCGACGTTCAGAACCCGCTCGACGCTCTTCGAGGTCGCGTGGGGGACGCCAACTTGAGCGGCAGCGAGGCTACTCCGGAAGTTCGGGCGTAGATCGGCCTTCGAGCTCACCGAGCCGCTCGATCTCGTCCTCAGATGCCGCCAGATCGTCGCGTAGATCGTCCATGACCGTAGTGAGACGCTCGACCTCGGGTTTGGCACCCTTGCTCACGCCGTACAGGAAGCGGACCACCGAGACCGGCCCCCTCGGGATGTCGGCAGTCTCCATGGTCTGATCGATGACCCCCCTCTTTTCAGCGATCGACGTTGGCGTCGCAAACCGCCGGATGGATCCAAGGGCCATCGCCCGGACCAGGGCGACAACGAGCACGATGATCAAGCCGATCAGCACCAACGTGATCCCGAGGCCTCGCATCGAGCCACCGAACGCCACGGCGCCGAGCGCACCGATGACCATGGAAGCGATCCCGACCCAACGACCGATTGACCGGCCATCTGCAATCTGCTTCTGGAGCATCCCTGCGACAAGCCCCGGGCCCAGTGCATCCCATTCAGGTCCCATCATTTCATCCCCGCAGGAGCAACGACCCGCTGCGAGACCTCGACCAACTCACCTCGGCGAACCTCGAACGACACAACACGATCGACCGAATGCTGGCCGCCCCGGGCCTTTCCGGAGACGACATCGAGCGAAAGGCCGTTGACGACCGGCACAAGAGCGATCGCCCGAAACCCGTCGACGGGGCCCGGGGAGGATCGCTTGTCTTCGCGAATGAGCTCGCCCGAATCCCAGATCCACGTCTCATCGACGCTGACGAACCGACATCGGTGCGATGTGCGGGACTTCGAAATGATCCCGCCGGGGCACACGATCACGTTCCCTTCCTTCCAAGGCAACACACCAAGACCGTCGCTCCCGAATCCGACCTCGAACGCGGCAGCGATGATGTCGTCCAGGTCGCCTCTGGCGACCGCTCGCTCGCGCTGAATCTGTTTCACGGCCTCACCGAGATTGGCCAGTTCGTCCTCGGAGCAACGCTGAAGAACCCGCATGGCGTCTTCGTGGTTCTCGTTCAGAAGGCGGGCGGCGCCATTCACCCGCCGCTGGCTGGCCGGCTCGATCATGATGTGCTCCCGACGTCGGGGCCGCCAGAAGAGAGTGACCTCCACGCAATACGGAACGTCTCGGTCAACGATTCACCTGGTTCCAGAACCCTCGGTTGGCGATTGAATGCGTCTGGAGCGTCCGACTGAGGTTCGACGCAAATGGCGCGGGTCGGCTTGTCGTAGATCACCCAATGATCGCACGACGAGTTCAACGACAGCTCGACTACTCCGGGCCAAGTGAGGGTCAGCGGTTGGGACACGCCGGTGAAGCAGTTGTCCCATGGACCGGGAGGGGGCTCACTCAACTCACCTGTCGGAATCATGTGGTCGTCGAGTTCATACATCTGCTTTGCCCTGAAATCGAGTTGCGCGGACACGGCTGCATCCCGCAGCAGGCGTCGTCTGAACCATGGATGCCAACCGACCATCGCCGGCATGGCATTGTCGCCGGCAGTGACCGTGAGCGCCATGTCGAGACCGTCGTCGTCGAGCGTCACTCGCTGCTTGGCCGAACCACCGAGTGGCCACGACGGCCCGAGCTCGGCCGTGATCTCGCTCGAGGATGTCTTCGTCCAGGCCTGGCTCCACGCTGTCCCGTGAATGGCGTTCGGCGTCTTGTTCACGGGCAGCCGATGAAGGCGCTCGTGGAAAGAGAAGACACCGCCGGCCACACGGCCGGCGTACGGCACCATCGGAAACGATAAGCTCACCTTTTTCATCAAGTATCGGAATTCCGTTGGTTAAA
>CAZYLX010000367.1:0-4349 GCA_964648595.1 uncultured Acidimicrobiaceae bacterium | reverse complement strand
GACGGTCGCTCGATTGGCATCGCAGCGTTGACATTCGCGCTCACTCTCGGCCTTCGGCGCGTCCACAAGCTGTTCCCAAGCGTCCTCATCGCCGTTGGTGTTGCTTGGGCGCTCGACGCTGCCCTCGGGTTGGAGATCGCCCAGATCGGAGCGATTCCCAACGATCTACCCTCGTTCTCGTTCGACCTGCCGTTCGATCGGATCGAAGAACTCATCGTTCCGGCCCTGTTGATCGCCATGGTGGGCTTCGTCGAACCCGCGTCGATTTGCCGCACCTACGCGACCGCCAAGCGCCAACGATGGAGTGCCAATCAAGAGTTCCTCAGCCAAGGCGCGGCGAACATCGCGGCAGCTGCGATCGGCACGTTTCCGGTCGGAGGGTCGTTCGGACGGAGTTCACTGAACGAGCGTGCGGGAGCCACCAGCCGGTGGTCGGGTGCGATCACCGGCATCACGATGCTGGTGTTCCTTCCCTTCGCCGGCGTCCTCGAGACGATCCCGCGGGCCGCGCTCGCCGCTGTCGTCGTGAGCGCAGCCGTGAGTCTGGTACGGCTCGATCACATCGCAGCGATGTGGCAATGGAGCCGACCCCAATCAGCAACCGCTGTCGCCACATTGATCGCAACGCTGGCGCTCGACCCACGCATCGACCACGCAATCGAATTCGGGGTCGCGCTCTCCGTTGCTGTCCATCTGTGGCGAGAGATCCAGGTGTACGTCTCTTTCCATCGCATCGATGACACGACAATGCGACTCGCCCCCCACGGGGTGATGTGGTTCGGTTCGACCAACCGCATCGTCGAGCACATCCTCGCCGTGCTGGCCGACAACCCCGGCATCACGACACTGATCATCGATCTCGAAGGGGTGGGCAGGCTCGACGTCACCGCGGCCATCGAGATGGCCGAACTCGCGAACGATCAGGGCAAGAACGGCATCGAGGTCAGGTTCGAAACGGTACCACCGCACGCCAAGCGTCTTTTCGACACGCTGCTCGACGGGCAGGACCGGGTGCGGGAGACCCCAGAACCGACAAGCGGCACACCATGAGTCCCCTACCCCCGATCGGCCGCCGAACGGCGATCGGAGTACTCCTTGCTTGGGTCGTCAGCGCTTGCACTACCGCTGAGGACGCGACGGCACCGATCAGCCAACCGTCGACCGGCGGCGCAATCACGCTGCCTCCCACGACTGCGGAACAAGCGACAGCAGCCCCAACGACAGAGGCAACGGCCACTGAGTTTGTCGAACCGCTCGTCGCTCCCCCCGTGGAACTCCCTCCCGACGCCTTCGCCCTCGGGGTCGCCTCGGGAGAGCCCGATCAGGAGTCGGTCGTTCTCTGGACCCGGCTGCTCGGAACCCTGCCCGATTCGTTCAACATGGTCTGGGAGGTCGCCGAAGAGGCAGATTTCGCTTCTCTCAGCGCCACAGGGATCGTCGTCGTTGCATCCGAAGTCGGGCACTCGGTACGGGCAGTGGCGGCCGGTCTGGCATCGGATCGTCGGTATTGGTTCCGGTTCAGGGCCGGCGATCAGAGCTCACCGATCGGACGGACACGGACGCTCCCGACGGTTGCCGATGCTCGCCCGATCACGCTCGGCATCAGCTCGTGTCAGGCCCGCGAAGACGGTGCGTGGGCCGCACACCGTGATCTCGCGACTGCCGATGTCGACCTCGTGCTGTGGCTCGGCGATTACATCTACGGCGAGTACCAAACGCTCGGTGAGTACCGGGCGGCATACGCGGCCTACCGGAGCGATCCTCTACTCCAGGCCTGCCACGCTGCCCACCCTTGGATCATCTTCGCTGACGACCACGAAGTAGTGAACGACTACGACGCGTCGGTCGACCCTTCTCGCCGTGCTGCCGCGTATCAGGCATGGTGGGAGAATCAACCGACCCGTTTGCCGCCGCCTGACAGCGGGAGGTCGCTTCGTCTCCACCGGTCGTTCGACCTCGGGGGGTCCGCTCGCTTGATCGGGCTCGATGTTCGTCAATACGCCCGTGGTTCTGAGCTCCTCGGCGAGGATCAGTGGCAGTGGCTGGAGAAGTTGCCCGTCGCCGGCGCACGGAACACCGTGGTTGCCAGCCCCGTGCTCATGAGCGGCATCCGCGACCTCGAAGGCGAACCGCTGTTGTCCTACACGATCGACTCCCGCCCAGACGAGCGGACAAGAATGGCAGCGCTACTGTCGACGATGCCTGCTCCGGTGATCGTGTCGGGGGACCTCCACACCTCGCTGGTCGCAAACTTCTCCGCCGATCCACTCGATCCGACGGCCCCCGCGGTGGCCACAGAGATCATGGCGCCGGCCATCAGCTCGGCGTTCCCCGCCCAATTCGCTCCCCTGGCGCCCTTCCTCCCCTTGGTCAACCCTCAGCTTCGCCAGGTCGAGGTCGCCAACGGGTGGCTCGAGCTCACGTTGTCCGTCGGCCAAGGACCGGCAGCGGCGTTCCACTTCGTCAACGACGTCAGCGACCCCAACAGCCCCGTCACCGTCCGCCCCATCCCCCTCTGACCACGGTCTACGACCACCGAACCCCGGGTTTGTGACCCTCAGTTTCGACCTGCTCAGCCCCCGGTTTTGACCTCCTGGTGAGCGACGAGCACCGGTCGGAGCCGGAAAGATGGTCGATGACTGCGGCCGGTGCGAGAACGAGCAAACCGGGGGCTGAGGACCCTGGAAGTGAGGGTCAGAAACCCGGGGTTTGGAGCTGATCGCTTCGCTCACAACATCTGGGTTTGGAGCGTCAGCGGTGGAGGTTGGGGTTGGACTGGCGGACTCGGGAGCGGATCGTGAACACGCTGTCTCCGGCCAACACACCACCCCGCGCGAACAGGCGGCCGAACTGCCAGTTCGACAGTCCAAGCTCCGGCCGCTCCAGTGCGTACTGTCCATCGACCCAACGAGTGAACCCGTCGCCAACGAACGGCGCGTCAACGCTCGACCAGAACTGCTCTTGCTCGTCGCTGTTCTCCGAGATGAGCGAAGCAGCAAACCGAGGTGACAACGTGTTGAACCGCTCGACGGCCTCGGCAATCGAGTCGACCAACACCAACGTGATCTCCGGCGATTCCTCCCACTCCCATTCCTCTCCCAGCCGATCGGCGTCGATCAGCTCGGCTGCCGACTCGTCGACAAGACCCTGGGAACGCGAGATCGAGACGGTCGACTCGAAACGATCCGCACCAACGAACTCTGCGGCGTCGGCAACCACGTGGAGTTTGGCGTTGGTTCCCCGGGCAGCCGCGGCGCGGTCGAGGCCCGCCAGCACGCGGGGGACGAGACGATTCGCCGCTGATCGTGTGATGACGGCGGTGTTCAACGTGTTGCAGACCTTCCGGTCGAGAGAGTTGGCGACAACCGCCTCGAGCCGGGCAGCGTCGGCCTGGTCGGACGCAACGATCCACGCTCCCCCGGTGCCATGAAGGCTCACGGGAACACCGGCCTGTCGGGCGACGGACCCAAGCTGGGCAACGGCCGGACCGCTTCCCCGAGCAACCGCAAGCGCAAGACGCCCATCGCTGAACATGGCATGGCCTGCCGAGCGTGCCGCGCTGGCCACCAACGTTGCCGTCCCAGCCGGCAATCCAGCTGCTTCCAGCGCAGGGTCGAGCGCATGTTCGACGATCGCCTTCGCTGTTCCCAATGCGTCTGAACCGATACGGAACACCACAGCGTTGCCGCTCCGGATCACACCACAAGCGTCAGCAAAGACGTTCGGTCGTCCTTCGAAGACAAACCCGACGACACCGAGCCCGGCCATTCGTTGTTCAACGGCCCAACCGTCGTGCTCGATGGTTTCGGTGATCTGGTCGCGGCTCGACGTAGTTGATCCCCACATGCGGAGCCCGGCGATCATGTCGGACCGCATCGACCCACTCAGTGTGAGTCGAGTAGTGGAGCGGCCAAGGGCTCTCGCCGCAATCACATCTTCCGCATTGGCAGTGGCGATGGCAGCAAACGTCGAGTCATCGGCGAGTCGGTCGGCGAACAGTTCGTAGAAGTGGCTGATTGCGCTGTCGGGAACCGCGCCAAGGTTGAGAAAGGCCCGATGCGCTCGACCAACAGCGTCGGAGGCCGTCTGCCACTCCGATTCGGGAATGTGAATCAGTTCGCCCGTGTCGTTGACGACCACGAGACGATCACCGTCAGCAAAAGCAGCGGCAAGCTCAGCTGGCACGGTCGTGGTTTGATTGCCCCCGTAGATGATGATCTGTCCAGGCTCGAGCGAACGCAGCATGGGTCCAAGTATGGCGCCGGGTTCGCGACTCTGGGCTGGGACCTCGGTGCGGGCCAGCGGCTGAGTCGAGGCCGGGCGCGAGATACGGTTCCTCTCATGACAGC
>CAZYLX010000366.1:0-4351 GCA_964648595.1 uncultured Acidimicrobiaceae bacterium | reverse complement strand
CTGTATCGGGATGCCGACGAAGTCGACGACTGGCGGTTGCTCGACCCGATCGAGCAACTCGCCAATCAACTCCTGGAGAACAACCAGATCTCGACAGAACAGATCGACGAACTCTGGACCACCGCCCGCGACGAGACAGAGGATGCGGTCGATTTCGCTGAAGCAGCGCCACTGGAACCAGTCGAGACCTTGCTACGCCACACCTACGCGGAGGCTGATCGCGCATGACCGAAGAGACGAACGGACAAGACATCACCTACCGGGAGGCCATGCGGACAGCTCTTCATGAAGCTCTGGCAACCGACAAACGGGTGATGGTCATGGGCGAGGACGTTGCCGACTACGGCGGTACCTACGCCGTGACGAAAGGTCTGGCTGAGACCTTCGGGAAGGACCGTGTGAGGAACACTCCATTGTCCGAGGCGGGGTTCGTCGGTGCCGGCATCGGGGCAGCCATCGGTGGCATGCGTCCGATCGTCGAGATCATGACCGTGAACTTCAGCCTGCTGGCGATGGACCAGATCGTGAACACCGCGGCAACGCTCCGCCACATGTCCGGTGGCCAGATCGGCGTCCCGCTGGTGATCAGGATGACAACGGGTGCCGGTCGCCAACTCGCGGCCCAGCACTCGCACAGCTTGGAGGCCTGGTTCGCCCACGTGCCGGGACTGCGCGTCGTCGCACCCGCGTCCGTCGAGGACGCTCGCTGGATGCTGGCCGCTGCGCTCGACGACCCCGATCCAGTGCTCATTTTCGAACACGCCGCGCTGTACAACCTCCGGGGCAAGGCAGGCCCCGGGCCAGTTGCCCTCGGCGGAGCGCGGATTTGCCGGACCGGAGATGACATCACGATCGTGGCATCAGCAGGGATGGTCCAGAAGGTCATGGCCGCGGCAACCGAGCTCGAATCATCTGGCGTCTCCGCAGAGGTGATCGACCTGCGATCCCTTCGCCCTCTCGACACCGACACAATCCGGCGTTCGGTGGAGCGAACCCACCGAGCGTTGGTCGTCGACGAAGGATGGCGTTCGGTTGGACTGTCGGCCGAGATCGCCGCCGACATCGCTGAGGCGTGCTTCTACCAACTGGATGCACCAGTCGGCCGGCTGGCGAGCGCAGAGGTCCCGATTCCGTATGCGGCGCACCTCGAAGCCGCTTCGATTCCCCAGGTACACGACATCGTCGAGGCTGCGTCTGCCGTTCGGTCCGGAGGACTCATCGATGCCTGAACTGGTCCAGGCCAAGACGATCACGCTTCCGTCGCTCGGAGCTGACATGGATGTCGGAACCGTTGTCGAGTGGTGCGTCGCCGTCGGTGATCGAGTCGAACGAGGCGACGTCGTCGCCATCGTCTCGACCGAGAAGTCCGACATCGATGTCGAAGCCTGGGACTCGGGAGTGGTCTCCGAGTTCGTCGCCCCCATCGGTGAGGAGATCGGAGTAGGAGAGCCGCTCCTCATCCTGGCAACCGATGAGCCCCGCGAGGCTGCGGAGCTACCGCCGCCGCACGACGGGCCAGAACAGCCGAAGCAAGAAGGCCCTCGCCCAGCCACACCGCCCAGCCCAGCCGTACCCAGCCACACCGCGCAGCCGCGGCTCCACGACCGTCAACCCGGAGACGCGGCGCGGCATCGGGCCATTGCCTCGCCTCTCGCTCGACGAATCGCTGCCGAACGAGACATCTCGCTCGACGACCTGCGTGGCTCCGGCCCGGGCGGAGCCATCGTCGCCGCCGATTTGCCAGCAGAGACCGCGTCCGCTGGCACCGACCCGGTGCCAGCGACCACAGAGAGGGTCGCGGCCCCGCAGACCGCCGAAACGGTCAACCCTATGCGGCGGATCATCGGTGAACGGATGACCCGCTCCAATCACGAGATCCCCCACTACTACCTCGAGCGCGAGATCGACATGGCTGCCGCCATGCAATGGCTCGCAGATCACAACGACGGGCTGCCCATCACCGAGCGGGTCGTGCCTGCTGCGCTGCTCGCGTGCGCTGTCTCGAGCGCCGCCAAAGCCGTTCCACAACTGAACGGGACCTGGATCGACGGCCATTTTGTTGCCAGCGAAGGCGTAGACCTCGCTGTGGCGATCTCGCTGCGGTCCGGGGGTCTCGTGACTCCAACCGTGGTCGGTGCCGAAGCCCTCGACGCCGATCAGATGATGGAGACGATGCGAGACATGGTCACGCGCGCCAGGAAGGGGCAGCTCCGTGGCCGTTGGATGACGGCTGCCAGCATCACGATCACCAATCTCGGCGACAACGGGGCCGATCGAGTGGATGGGATCATCTTCCCGCCGCAGATCGCCCTTGTCGGGTTCGGCCGCATCAGCGACCGTCCATGGGTCGTCGATGGCGACGTCGTGGCCCGCCCGATCGTCACAGCATCGCTGGCCGCCGACCATCGCGCGACCGATGGCGCAGATGGCAGCAAGTTCCTGGCCGCCGTCGCCAATGCCTTGGAACACCCAGCGACCACCGGTCCCTGAAGCTGCTGATTTCTCCGCTCATCGAAGTTGGGACTTCCGCCTCTTCTGGCGAGTCGACACCTGGAGAAAACTCACAGGTGTCCAGCGGTACTCGACTCAAGGAGTGTCCCGATGACCATCATCAGCGTCTCCACCAAGGACATCGAAACAGGCGAAACAATGTTCGGGCGAGAGCTCGAAGCATTCCTGGCCGATCCGATTGGCTATGGGACGTTCGACTACGACGATCCGATCACGCTCGGCGAATTCATTCGTGCCCGCCACCATCGCAACGCGTTCGCTGCGCCATTGGCGTTCTGAGAGCGACCGTGCCATGCCTCGGCGCCTCCCGAACCGCTCCCGCCGCACCTACCGACGGCGACGTCCACTCCCGGAATCGACCCGAGAATGTGGCCGAGAGGGTGTCGCCCGAGCCAAGCGAGCGCTCGAGCATCCAGAACCCGAACAACTTTCGTTCGATGCGGATCCTCCCGCTCCTGCCACTCCCGCGTTCGGGGGCCGCAACGAATGAGCGGTGAGGAACCGCAGCCTGCAAGTTGTGAGCTTTGTGGCCCGCCGATCGACCTCGGATCCCCCGGCGTCCTGAGCATCCGTCACGCCGCTCCCGGCGACGAGAGAGTGCTCGACGCACTGTACGGCGAGCTCGAACCAGGCGACCTCACGAAACGCTTCTTCACCGGTGGCAAACCGGGAGAACACTTTCTCGAGGGCTGGGTGAATCTTGAACCCAGCGGTGGTCTGTGCCTTCTCGTCGAACTGGCGACGTCGGACACCCGTCGGGTCATCGCCGAGGCAGGCTTTGCCCCCCTTGATGACGGCGACGCCGAACTCGGCATCACCGTTGCGCCAGGGCACCGCGGCTGGACCGGGCCATGGCTCCTCGACGTGTTGATGGCCCATGCCAGCGCAGCTGGCATCGAGAACATGCAGGCTCTGGTCAAGACAGCAAACCGGCCGATGCTCGACATCATTCGGCATCGTGGATGCGCTCGCTTCGACGACTCGGATTGGGAAACCACGCGAGTCACGATGTCGACCGACGGCCACACCCCAGCGTGGCCTCCGGACAGCGCCCGGCCTCGAATTTTGATCGAGAGCCCTCGTTCCCGACCTGACACTGCTCGCCGAGCACGCGAACAGGGCGGGACGATTCTGATCTGTGGTGGCTTCGGCAAGAAGGGGTCCCACTGCCCGCTTGACGACGATCAGCGATGCCCGCTGATCGAGGGAGCAGACGCCGTGGTGATCGATCGTCGGGGAGTTGGCGACACCGACGAGATTCGCGCGTCGATCGCACTCACCCACCCCGATGCCAACGTCACCATCGTGGACCCGCCATCGGCTGACCTACCGGCACGCCAGCAGCCGCTCGATCTGCACGTCGAGCAAGCCGGGCACATCGAAGAAACCGAGCATGTGGAGGACATAGGGCCCTGACAACCGTCGGGCTGACGGAACAGACTCTGAGTACAGAAATTCGGCAACACCACAGTTCGACAAGCAAGGGAGACATCATGAACAGGGACACGGTCCAAGACATCGGCGATCTGATGACGGGCGACTTGATCGCTGTTCGTCCGTCAGATCGAGTGGGACGTGCCCTCGACATCTTGTTGCGGTCAGGTCTGCACGCGTTGCCTGTCGTTGACATCGAGGGGACAGCCGTTGGGCTCGTCACGACCGCCGATCTTGTTCCCGTCGATCCCGACGAACTCCTCGGCGAGCGCTTCTATGGCCCACCGATCACCCTCGATCGCCGGTCAACGGTCGCCGAGGCGGCGACCGTGATGCGCCACGAGTACGTCCACCACATCATCGTCACCGAAGACGACTCCGCGATCGGGATGCTCAGCAGCTACGA
>CAZYLX010000365.1:0-4353 GCA_964648595.1 uncultured Acidimicrobiaceae bacterium | reverse complement strand
GCCACGACGGTCCGTCGATCTTTGCCGGCCACTACGACCCATCGTTCAGCCTCGATCTCTGTTTGAAGGATCTCGGCCTGCTCGAGCAACTGGGATCCAACGTTGGCGCTGCGCTGCCGATGACCGAAGCAGCCCACGGTGTGTTCGCAGCTGCCGGCGAGCGGTACGGCGAAGGCGTTGGCGAACTGCACGTCGCGAAGTTGCTCGAAGATGACGCCGGGTTGTCCATGCGCCTCCATGGCGACTGGGTGCCGCACTGGGAGAAGTGATGCCATGCTGAAGGACTTGATCGATCTCACGAGCTACCCGATCAACGATCGAGGCTGCGACCGATATCGAATCGTCGTCGAACAGGCCCAATCCGACTTGCGATCCGTTGGATGCGCCGTCATTCGCGGCTTTGTCAAGCCGACGACGGTCGCTTCGCTCAGCAACGAAATCGTTACCAGGAAGCACACGACGCACTACTCCACACAGCTGATGAATCCGTACTTCCACACGACCGCTGATCCGGCCTTGCCCGATGATCATCCGGTGAACACGTTCATCGAACGGTCGAGCGGATTCATCCCAGGCGATAGCTGGGACGGCGATGGCGTCATGGAAGAACTCTTCCGGTCCGACGCAGCCATCGCGTTCGTTCGTGATTGTCTCGAAGTTGGTGAGCTGTACTGCTACGCCGATCCCCTCGCCGGCCTCACCGCCAACATTCTCGATCCAGGCCAACAGTTCACATGGCATTTCGACACGAATGACTTCGCGGTGACCGTGCTGGTCGACAAGGCGGAGGAAGGCGGGGCGTTCCAGTACGTTCCGGCCATTCGGTCCGGGGCAGATGAAGGCTTCGACGCCATTCAGCGTGTCCTGGACAGCGGGGCAGACGCCCACGAACTCCCTGAGGTGCACACCCTCGATCTGGAGCCCGGAGATCTCCAAATCTTCCGTGGCCGATACTCGCTCCATCGTGTTGAGCGCGTACCTCGCGGCTCGACAGCGCGTCACGCGGCGATTTTCGCATACACCGAACAGCCCGGCGTGATCGGAAGAGTCGAGCGGACGCGGCAGCTTTTCGGCCGGGTACTCCAAGCGCACATCGACGCCGAGGACCAACGGGTTCGATCCGACGCGCTTCTCGACTGACACCTTCGATCTTGTTTCTTCAGCACTGGAGCCGACTCCATCACCGCTGTAGGTTGCAGGCGTGCCTGCCATCGATCCCATGTTCCTGTCCAGCATTCAGTACCGCTGCATCGGCCCGACCAGGGGCGGCCGTGTCGTCGCCGTTGCCGCGGACCCGTTGGATCCAGCGGTCTTCTATTTCGGTGCGTGTGCGGGCGGCGTTTGGAAGTCCGAAGATGCGGGGCAGTACTGGGAGAACATCTCCGACGGGTTCTTTGCGACCAGCTCGGTCGGCGCACTCGCCGTTGCCCCATCTGATCCCAATGTGATCTACGCGGGAATGGGCGAAGCCACGATCCGCATCGACGTCTCTCACGGTGATGGGATGTACAAGTCGACTGATGCAGGTAAGCAATGGAGCCACATCGGACTGCCCGAGTCTCGCCACATCGGTGAGATCGTGGTGCATCCCACCAATCCGGACATCGTGTTCGTCGCGGCGCTCGGTCATGCGTCGAGGAACAATCCTGAGCGTGGCCTCTACCGATCGCTCGACGGCGGAGTGTCTTGGGAGCTGGTGCTACATGTGAGCGACCGAGCGGGTGCCGTCGATGTCTCCATCGACCCGAACAACCCTCGAATGTTGTTTGCCACTACCTGGCAGGCACGTCGCACCTTCTGGTCGATCGACAGCGGCGGTCCCGATTCAGGCCTCTGGCGGTCACTCGATGGCGGCGACTCCTGGGAGAACGTCAGTACTGCGCCAGGTCTGCCGGATGGCACGCTCGGCAAGATTGGCGTCTCCATCTCTCCCGCGCGATCCGGTCGTGTCTTCGCCATCGTCGAGGCAGAGGGTGAAAAGCGTGGCCTGTACCGCTCGGACGACACGGGCGACTCCTGGACCAAGGTGTCGTCGAAGGCAGAACTCTGCTGGCGCCCCTGGTACTACATGCACGTCATCGCTCACCCGACTGACCCTGACACGGTCTATGTGTTGGACATGAAGGCGTGGAAGTCGATCGACGGAGGAAAGGAGTTCGACGAGATGATCACACCGCATGGCGACAACCATGCGTTGTGGATCGATCCGGCGAACCCTGACCGCATGATCGGATGTGACGACGGCGGTGCGTGGGTGTCGTTCAATGACGGACGCTCGTGGTCCACCATCTACAACCAGCCAACGGCGCAGCTCTATCACGTCGCGACCGACGACCAGTATCCTTATCTCGTCTACGGCACACAGCAGGACAACTCGAGCATTGCCGTACCCAGTCAGAACGGCAAGGGCGCCATCACGTGGGGCGATTGCTATGCCCCCGGCACCGGGGAGAGCGGCTACATCGCGCCGAAACCCGATGATCCCGACATCGTCTACATCGGGGCGATTGGTAGCTCCGCCGGAAGCGGCGACGCCCTGCAACGGTTCGATCGGCGCACAGGCCAGCTCCAGTTGGTGAGCATCTGGCCAGAAGAGGCACACGACGGGAACACCGCCGAGGTCCGCTTCCAGTGGACGTATCCCATCATGTTCTCGCCTCAGGACACGAACGTGCTCTATGCGACCGGCAACAAGGTGTTCCGGTCGGCCGACGAGGGGCACAGCTGGGAGACCATCAGCCCCGACCTCACCTACGCCGATCCCGACACGCTGGGCGTCTCGGGCCCGCTGACCATGGACAGTGCAGGCGCCGAGATGTACGGCACCATCTTCTCATTCCTGCCGTCGGCCCACGTCGAAGGCACCCTGCTGACCGGATCCGACGATGGTCTCGTGCACCGCACGACCGATGGCGGTACCAGCTGGACCGACATCACGCCGACAGAGGTGCCGAAGTTCTCGCAAGTCACGATGTTGGCCGAGTCGCCGAACCGGCCAGGGACCGTCTTCATGACGGTCGCTCGTCACAAGATGGGCGACTACGCGCCCCACGTATTCAAAACCCATGACTTCGGTGACACGTGGGTCCCGATCACCAATGGTCTGCCCGCTGACGACTTCTGCCGAGTCATCCGAGAAGATCCGGCACGGACCGGGCTCTTGTATCTCGGAACCGAGCAGGGCCTGTTCGGTTCGTTCGATGATGGTGACAACTGGCAATCGCTTCAGGCAAACCTGCCGGTCACGCCGATCTACGACCTGGTGGTCAAGGGAACCGATCTGGTCGTTGCCACCCATGGTCGATCGTTCTGGATCCTCGACGACCTCACCCAGCTCCATCAGATCAGCGACGATCTTGCTGATGCCGACGTTCACCTGTTCGCCCCACCTGATGTCGTGCGAACCCCACCCGATCTGTTCGCCGACTTCCTCGCCGGGTCGCCGGGCGGCAAGAACTATCACGTGAGCCTCGGGCAGAACGCCACGTTCTACCTCGACGAGGACGAGACGGGTCACAAGATCCGCCGCGTGATCGATGCCGGCGAGGACCTCCCGAGAGGGGTGAGGATCAGCTACTTCTTGTCGGACGCAGTAGGCACATCCGCGTCGGCAGAAGGCGCCCAGGAGGCGACCCTCACCATTCGCGACAGCAGCGGTGTCGAGGTCGTCAGCTATTCATCGGCCAAGCCCGAGAACGGCGAACGCCACGGATTGTCGATCACGACCAAGCCCGGCATGAACACCTTCCGTTGGCCGATGACATGGCCGGCCGGCGAGAAGATGGTCGACACCGAGTTCCACGGTCGGCCGTCGGCACCGCTGGCCAAGCCCGGTCGGTACACGGTGGAGTTGGAGGTTGGCGGTGAGGCCTTATCTCAGTCGTTTGAGCTGCTGCTGGACCCTCGTATCGAGACATCGGCCGCTGACCTCGATGAGCAATTCGAGTTCCTGCTTCGCATTCGGGACAGGCTCTCCGACGTCGTATCGGGGGTCAACCGAATCCGTCACGTGAAGAAGGAGGCTGCTCTGCTCGCCGATCGGCTGAAGGCGCGCAAAGATGACGCGGCGGTATCGGATCTCGAAGCCCTGGTTGACAAGTTCACCGCCATCGAGCGTGAGCTCGTCCAGCACGAGTTTCGATCCGAGGGCGACACCCTCAACCACCGCCAGATGTTGTTCGAGAAGGTCTCCGGACTGGTGCCAGTTGTTGCCAGCGCTGACGCTCGACCCACCACGCAGTCCTATGCCGTGTACGACAAGCTGAGCGGGCAGGTCGATGCGCAGCTCGAATCCTTGGAAGCTCTCTTGATGACGGATCTGGCTTCGTTCAACGTCCGGCTTGCCGAGCTGAA
>CAZYLX010000364.1:0-4358 GCA_964648595.1 uncultured Acidimicrobiaceae bacterium | reverse complement strand
ATCGAGACCGGCCTCGTTGAGTCGATGTCGGGCTTCAACGGTGCAGAGTCGGTGAAGAAGGTGAAGATCCTCGGTGACGAGTGGATGCCTGATTCAGAGCTGCTCACGCCCACCTCCAAGCTCAAGCGTCGCGGGATCACCTCGGTCTTCGAAGCGGAGATCGAGGAGCTCTACGCGAGGTAGCTCGGCTCTGGCTCGCGAGTTGAAGGCAGGGGCCGACACTTCAGTGTCGGCCTTTGTCTTCAAGCGAGATGGTTGCAGCTCGGCCGACCCGCTGGTGGTTCCCTCGCTAGGCGTCGAGCGGCGGGTTGCCTGCGGAGCGAGGACTCGGCCGAAGGCCGCCGCAGCGCAGCAGGATCACTCGCAGTTCGACGCCGGTCACAGGAGCAGACCTACCAGCGGGACTGGCCGAGTTTGTAGCCGACTGAGCGCAGGGTCTGGATCATGTGGGCGTGTTCCTCGCCGAGCTTGGCTCGGAGGCGTCGCACGTGAACGTCGACGGTGCGGGCTCCGCCGTAGTACTCGTACCCCCACACTCGGTTGAGCAAGGCTTCACGAGTGAACACCTTGCCGGGGTGGCTGGCCAGGAACTTGAGAAGCTCGTACTCCATGTAGGTGAGGTCGAGCGGGTGGCCGGAAATCTGGGCCTGATAGGTCTCGAGGTTCAACGTCAGCGGCCCGTATTCGATCATCTCGGGCCGCACGCCCCGCCCGACGCCCCACAGCAGGTGCTTCAGCCGGGCCTCGAGCTCACGAGGATGGAACGGTGTGATGAGGAAGTCGTCGAAGAGCTCGTTCTTGGCTTCCAGATCGTCGATCTGCGAGCCCGAGATCAGTAGGAGCAGCGGCTCGATCGGGACGTCGCGCTTTCGCAGATCCCGACACAGGGACCAGGCGCCGGGGGCGTCGGTGTCGGCAACGACGATTGCTCCGGACCAGCCGTCTTCTGGCTCGTTTCGCCCGACCTCGTCCAAGGTTGAAACAGCGGTCCAGCGATAGCCAGCGAGATCAAGTGACCGAACGAGGTCTGGTGGCGGCGTGTCGGGAAAGACGAGAAGTGTTTCGGACATGGTCACCAGCTCGGCAGATAGCGCTCGAGCTCCCACTGGCTGACTTGTGCTTTGTAGTCACTCCACTCGCTTCGCTTGTTGCGAAGGAACCACTCGAAAATGTGTTCACCCAGAGCTTCGCGGACGAGCTCGGAACTCTCCATGACGTCGAGGGCCTCGGCCAACGATGTCGGGAGGGGCTCGACCCCGAGCTGCTTGGCCGCGCTCGGCGCGAGTTCGAAGAGATTCTCCGTGGTCTCAGACGGGAGTTCGAAGCCGTTGCGAATTCCGGACATGCCGGCAGCAAGGATCACCGAGAACGCCAGATAGGGATTGCAGGCCGGATCCGGTGATCGGTACTCGACGCGGGTCGAGCTCGGTTTGTCCCGCTTCGTGACGGGCACGCGGACCAGGGCCGAGCGGTTGTTCTGCGCCCAGCTGACCCACACCGGCGCCTCGTAGCCGACGACCAGACGCTTGTAGGAGTTGACCAGCTGGTTCGTGACCGCAGTGATCTCTCGTGCGTGATGGAGCAATCCGGCGGTGAATTGTCTTCCGACCTCACCGAGCCCGTACTGCGCGTCTGGATCGTGGAACGCGTTGCCGTTCTCGCCGAACAACGAGAGGTGGAGGTGCATCCCGGAGCCTTGGATGCCCGACAGCGGCTTGGGCATGAAGCTGGCAAATCGACCCTGCTCCATGGCCAACTCCCGAACCACGAGACGGAACGTCATGATCTGATCTGCCATCGTCAGAGCGTCGGTGTAGCGAAGGTCGATCTCGTGTTGCGACGGCGAATCCTCGTGGAACGAGTACTCGACCGGGATGCCCATGGCTTCCAACACCGAGAGCGTTCTGTGTCGCAGGTCGGAAGCGACGTCGCTGGTCGTCAGGTCGTAGAACGATCCACGGTCGAGCGGCTTTGGTGCGGCCGAAGGATCACCATCAGCGAAGTAGAAGAACTCCATCTCGGGAGCGACGAAGAAAGCGAAACCCTCGTCGCTCGCCGCCTGGAGATTGCGCTTGAGCACGGCTCGGGGGTCGCCGTCGAACGGTGTGTCGTCTGGCGACATGATGTTGCAGAACATGCGGCCGGTTGAACCGCCGTCGGCCCACGGGATCATCTCGAAGGTGCTGGGATCGGGCATGGCGAGTACGTCGGATTCTTGGATTCGAGAGAACCCATCGATCGCAGACCCGTCGAAGTGCACGCCCTCTTCGAAGGCAACTTCGAGTTCGGCCGGCGAGATCGCAACGGACTTGAGCTGGCCCAGGACGTCGGTGAACCAGAGACGGATCAACTTGACGTGCCGTTCCTCGACGCCCTTGAGGACGTATTCATACTGTCGTTCCACCGCCTCGTCCTAGCAGCGAGAGCTGCCAAGAGCACGGGAAGATGACCTTGATGATGTCCGTTTCACATTCCGTTCACAAACGAAACATTGGAATCAGGAACCCAGAAGTCTTGACTGGTGAATGACCTGCAGGGCGTGCTCGGCAGGACACTGATCACATGCGCACCCGAGGATCGGTGCATCGGAGGCCCTCCGGGGCCAGAGCTGGAGTTGAGACGTGAAGATACGTGCGGAGTACATCTGGATCGATGGCGGCGAGCCGACCCCCGAGGTTCGCTCGAAGACCAGGATCATCGACAAGGGTGACGAGCCCGGGATCTGGGGCTTCGATGGGTCCAGCACCAACCAGGCGACAGGCGACAATTCCGACGTTGTCCTCAGCCCGGTCTTCACCTGCCCGGATCCGATCCGGGGAGGCGACGACATCCTCGTGCTCTGCGAGACGCTGCTCACCGCTGACCTCTCGCCCCATCCCTCCAACACCCGTGCCCGGGCCAAGGCTGCGCTCGACCAGTACGGCGACCAGGAGCCGTGGTTCGGTCTCGAGCAGGAATACACCCTCATCAACCCCGGGACCGGTTGGCCCGCCGGATTCCCGCCGAACGGCTTCCCCGCACCGCAGGGTCCGTACTATTGCGGCGTCGGCTCGTTGAAAATCCACGGTCGCGACCTGATCGAAGAGCACACCAAGGCGTGCATGGACGCCGGTCTTGCCATCTCCGGAACCAATGCCGAGGTCATGCCTGGCCAGTGGGAATTCCAGATCGGCCCGGTTGACACCGTGACCGTCGGCGATCATCTCTGGATCGCCCGCTACCTCTTGTTCCGCCTCGCCGAGGACCACGGAGTCGAGGTCAGCATCGAAGCCAAGCCAATGAAGGGCGACTGGAACGGGGCAGGCATGCACACGAACTTCAGCACCAAAGCAATGCGTGAGGGCTACGACGCCATCGTTGCCGGCTGTGAAGCTCTCGGTGCCGAGGGTGTTGTCGAGAAGCACCTTGCCGAGTACGGCGTCGGCATCGAGGATCGCCTCACCGGCGCCCACGAGACGCAGCGCTACGACCAGTTCAGCTACGGCGTTTCCGACCGCGGCGCTTCGATTCGCATTCCGTGGCAGGTCGCCCAAGACGGCAAGGGCTACCTCGAGGATCGTCGCCCGAACGCCAACGCTGATCCATACGACGTGGCTGCGGTCATGACCGAGACGGTCTGCGGAGACGCCGCCAGCTGATCCGTCCCGGGTCCCGTTCTTCGCTCGAGGCGCTCGTCTTCGGACGGGCGCCTCTTCGCGTCCCCGGGGGCGATGGGCAACCGAACGCTTGGTCAAGCCATGGGTTGATCATCACATTCCCCTAATGATTGAGCTCGATCATGACGTCACTCCCCAACAACGAAGGACTGATCAATGACCACCGACTCCGATACCCGCCCCTCCAGCCTGACTAGCAAGCGCCTCTTTGGTGCCGGCATGCTCGCCGCCGGCATGGTCGCAGGAGCCATGTTCGCCCCGATCGGCCTTGCCAGCGCACAAGACGATGCCGACACCGACGACAGCACCGAGGCCGCCCCCGGAGGCGAGCGTCGTGAGCATCGTCAGCACCGAGGCGAGGCCCTCGAATCGCTCGGCATCGATGCGGAGACCGTTCGTGCCGGCTTCGACGCGGACAAGTCGTTGGCCACGATCGCCGGCGAGAATGCCGTCACCGAGGCGGCTCTGACCGCCGCCATCGAGGCCGACATGGAATCGCACATCGCTGATGCGGTCGAGAACGGCCGGCTGACCCAAGAAGAAGCAGACGAGAAGCTCGCCGGACTCACAGACACCATCACTGAACGCGTCAACACCGTGCCGTCAGAGCGGCCGGAGCGCGAGGGACGAGGTCGTGGTGGCCGATTCCACGGCGGTGAGGTGCTCGACGAACTCGGACTCACCACAGAGGATCTCCAGGCC
>CAZYLX010000363.1:0-4366 GCA_964648595.1 uncultured Acidimicrobiaceae bacterium | reverse complement strand
CGGTCGAGAAATGCGCACGGGCCGTAGTCGATCGTCTCGCCTGACACTGTCACGTTGTCGGTGTTCATGACGCCGTGGACGAAACCGACAAGCATCCACTTGGCGACGAGTTTGGCCTGGGCATCGACGACTGCATCGAACAGGGCGAGGTAGCGGTGCTCGCCGTTCTCGGCCGCGTCTGGATAGTGCCGTCCGATTGTGTAGTCAGCGAGGCGGCGAAGCACGGTCCGGTCCTCGGCGTGGGCTGCGTACTGAAATGTGCCGACCCGTATGTGACTTGCCGCCACTCGGGTCAAGACCGCTCCGGGAACTGCGGTGTCTCGGTGGACGTCGTCACCCGTCGTCACCACGGCCAGGGCGCGAGCGGTCGACACGTTCATGGCATGCATGGCCTCGGCCACGAGGAACTCTCGCAGCATTGAACTGAGCGAGGCCTTGCCATCGCCGCCGCGAGAGAACCGTGTGCGGCCCGAACCCTTCAGGTGGAGATCGTGCCGCTTGCCGGCGGGGTCGACGACCTCACCCAGCAGCATGGCTCGCCCATCTCCCAACATCGGCGAGTAGCCACCGAACTGATGTCCGGCGTACGCCATCGCCGTTGGGCGCGCAGCAGGAGGTGTTGCGTTACCTGTCAGCAGTGCGGCTCCATCGGATGAATCGAGCGCGTCAGGGTCGAGACCCAACTGCTGGGCGAGCTCGACGTTGAAGACAACTACTTCGGGCACCGCCACCTGTTCGGCTTCGGCGGCGGCGTGGAGTTCGGGGAGTGCTCGGGCAAACGAGTCGTCAAGGTCCAGATGGACCTCGTGTGAGGCTTGGGTTGTCATGGGGACTCCAGGTTCTCGGGGCTGGTGTTGGGCGGCTGTCGAGAAGTGACCTTGGTATAGACACCCGAGCGAGGCCGCCGTTACACATTCCGAGTCGACGTCTCACCCACCGACCGTCGGTCAGGTCGTACGGCCAGGGAGGGGCCAGCGGCTGGCTCCTCGAAGTCGATCTCTTTGGTGGAGGCAAGCACGATCTTGGCGCCGAGGCGTATCTGACAGCCCTTCTTGAGGTGTCCGCCGGTCATGTGGCCGGCGCTGTCAGCGACAGCCAGATGCAGATGAGACGAGGACCGTTTGCCACGAATGAGCGTTCCCGTGAGTGACATGATCTCGAGCTCACGTTCGAGTTCGATGACCTCGGCTGGCAACTCGCTGGCCGCTGCCGGGCGAATTCGAGCGACAGCCAGGCTCCCGACAGCGCTGACAACAACGGCGAAGCTGAGATCGCGCAGATCGAACATGCGCGTGATCTCATCGAGCAGGTCGTGACCAGGTTTGAGCTGGAGTCCGTGGAGGCGGGTTGGGGCACCTGAATTGGTCACGTCGATTGCGACGGCCGTCTCGACTCAACGATCCGAGAGATCAGCGCCGCGAACTCGAGATCCAGGTCGGTGATGCCACCGAAGTCGGCGCTCGTCAGCTCGACCGTCACCTTGTTGTACAGGTTTTGCCACCTCGGGTGGTGCTGGTGGATGTCTGCTTGTTCGGCGACTTCGATCATGAAATCGAAGGCCTCTCGGAACGACTCGAAGGTGAAGATTCCCTTCAGAACTTTCCCTGACCGTTGCCAGTCGCCGATGACATCGAGGACGGCATCGATCTCAGGATTCGGGACACGAGTGGGCATGGTGGATCTCCTCGGCGATCAGATGGTTTGGACTCTGGAAGCGTCGGGTGCATGGCCGGTGTGGCCCCTTGGCCGGGGTTGTCATTCCCGCTTGGATGTTCGTTCGGCCAGCAGTGCAGCCAGTTCGTCGAAGTTGGCCGGCATGACCTCGACCTGTTGGCGCGTGGTGGCGCTGGTGAGGGTGATGGTCATTCTGATCTGGTCCACGAAAACCGTGCAGGCTTCGCAATTGGCCAGGTGGGTTTCGAAGTTGGCCAGATCCTGGTCATTGAGAGCGTCGTCGAGGTATTCGGTGACGAGTTCAACTGCGTCGGAGCAGCGAATGCGGAGGCGGTTGTCGATGAATTCGTCAGGGTCAGTCATTGGTCAGGTACTCCTCGAGCGTCGCTCGTACAGCAACCCGTGCTCGGTGAAGGAGCACACGTTGATTGACTGATGAGACCCCCAAGGTGTTACAGACTTCTTCGGCTGGTCGGCCTTGGATGTCTCGCAACTCGATGACCTCGCGCTGAGCTGGCGGCAGGCGCTCGATGGCGGCGACAACCATGCCGAGGGTCTCGTCGCCCAGGAGTCGTTCGGCTGGAAGGGTCTCCCAGCTCGGTGGGGCCTGGGCCCAGTGGCCGGGCCCGGACTCAGGATGAGTGAGCCGGTCCGGATCAACCACCGGCTGGTTGCCGTCGGTGCTGTTGCCCATGGCGGCGAAGGGGATGATCTTCGATTCCCGTTTGGCCAGGGTCCGGACCTTGTTCAACAGGATCCGATACACCCAGGTCCTCAGCGAAGACCGTTCCTCGAATCGATCGATCGAGCGGATGACGGCGACCCAAGTCTCCTGAACGACCTCCTCAGCCAGTTCGGCAGAGACGTAGGTGCGGGCGAGGCGAACCAGCCCGGGGTTGAACTCGGCTACGACGTCTCGAAAGACCGCTTGGTCGCCGGCCCGTAAGGCCGCGACCCTTTTCGAGTCGTCATTCACCTCGAGTTCCGGAGAGTTTCGTGTAACAACCACAGCACTGTGTTGTCTAGTACAGGTGCCCCAAACCCGCTTCCCAATCTCCGCCCATGCCCACACCAGTCATGGTCGGCCATGACTGAACTCGAGACCCCAGCCGGCCGAACCATCTTCACCGTGGCAGCGTGGACCGTGCTTGCCAGCGTCTTCCTCCACGGTCTCACCGCCAACGTCTGGGCCGGCCGTCTCGCCCACCGGTTGGCGATCGAACCCGATCCCATGCCCGAAAACGAACCCGTCGCCGAACTCCGAACCCAGCGTCTCGTCGAACCACCACCGAACCAGCCACCGGCCGAACGGAGCCAGCCGTGAGTCAACAACACAGTCCATGGGAAACTGCGGCCAAAGAGATCTGCGCCAGCCTGGCCGACGGGCTCGACGTAGCCGGCACCATCGAATCAGCAGACATCTTCACCCGAATCGGAGCGACCTGCCTCGAAGTGGTCATCGACGCCAGCGACACCGAAGACGACGAACAGGCCGACGCCTACCGAATCCTCTGCGACCTGCTCGAGACTCGCCTTCGAAAGGGTCCAGCCGATGAGATCTTCGGGTGCATCCTGTTCGCCACCGAACCAACAGCGGACGCCCTGGCAGTCGGGTTGACCCACATGATCCGGGCCGACGGCCAATTCGTACCCGTGCTACCCCTCGGCCGGGATCAAGCATTCGCCATGGCCAGCGCCTCGACCCTGATGGCCGACTTCGCCGACGATGCGACCGCCCTCATCGGAACCGTTGCCCACCATCCACCCCCCACCACTGGCGGAGCCGGAAAGCTACTCGCCGACATCGACGAACTGATCGAGCGACGCCTCACCGACCACGCAACCTGAACCCCGCAACGACGACCAGCAAGACGGAGCAAACAATTGTCGCCAGACCGAACCGGTCTACGGTGACGTAACGCAGCAAGGATGGACCAGAAATGGCAGCAGACAGAGCGTTTCAAGGACGACCGCGGCAGGTCAACGATCGTGTCCCGCCCGGCCAGTACGTGACCGACGACTTCCCTGTCCTCACCGCCGGCCCCACCGTCGACATCCCCGCCAGTGAATGGGAGCTGACCATCACCGACCGGTTGACCTCCAAGACCTACGACTGGGCTGCACTCAACGCCTTGGAGATGACCGAACTCACCACCGACATCCATTGCGTCACCCACTGGACCAAACTCAACACCACCTGGGAAGGCGTCGCCATCACCACGTTGTTCGATGACGCCGGGATCGGAGACTTCGACTTCGCTCTGGTGTCGAGCTACGGCGACTACACCACCAACCTGCCGGCGATCGACCTCACCGAGCATGACGCCATGATCGCCGTCCGCTACGACGGGGCCGAGATCGAGGCCGAACACGGCGGCCCCGCCAGACTGCTCGTGCCCCACCTCTACATGTGGAAGAGCGCCAAGTGGGTGCGAGAGATCCACCTCACGGACCAAGAAGACCAAGGGTTCTGGGAAGCCGCCGGCTACCACAACTACGGCGACCCCTGGAGCGAACAGCGGTACTACAGCGACTGATGGTCAGCCTCGACACCCCACAACGCGCGGTCAGCGCTTCTCCGGTTCGACGGACACTTGCATGGAGGAACGCCACCGTTGCAGACACCATCACCGAGACAGCCACGGCCCGGACGATGATCATCGGGAAACGCAGGTGAAGCAACGGTACGGCG
>CAZYLX010000362.1:0-4383 GCA_964648595.1 uncultured Acidimicrobiaceae bacterium | reverse complement strand
AACTCCGGCACCCGAGGAACCACAACCAACTCCGGCACCCGAGGAACCACAACCAACTCCGGCACCCGAGGAACCACAACCAGCTCCGCAACCCGAGCAGCAGGTTGATGGCTGAGGACTGCCAGTCGGCGCTGATGGCGGCGGGCAGACCGACACAAGAGTGACAGTGGGCAAGACGGTTGGCGTCGATTGCAGTATTTCGATGAGCGGGCAATGACAGGCACCGGCGCGGCAAACGTTGTGACCTTCGATGATTTCCTCGGCGCAGCTTCGCTCGAGGAACTTCGGGAGTCGATTTCTGAGTGGAGCGAGCGAAACGGACAGGTGAAGCCGGAGGGATCGCGTCATGTCGGTCAGGAACAGCTCGACAGGTTCGAGCTTCCACCCTCGCTCCACAACGAGATCGAGGACCGGGTCAGGCGGCTTGTCCCGTTGGTTCGCCGGTCGCTCGCGATCCCGCACTTCCCGATCGACGACGTCATCTTCGTGGTGGGCCTCCACGGAGCCGAGACGTCGGTCCACAGCCGACCATTCCTGCGTCCTACGGGCGCTCGGCGTCTCGAGTTCATCCTTCATCTCGCCGCCGGACCCGAACCGTTCACCGGCGGCGGTCTGGCCGTCGCCAACAACGAAGCCACGAGCGCTTCAGGGCCTCCCGAGGTCGCAGAGGTGGAACGCGTCAGTCCCGACGACAACCGAGTGGTGTTCTTCGCGAGCGACGTTCATCACGAAGTGGAACCCACACAGTCGGATTCGGCGCGGCCGAGTCGGTACACACTCTGGGGCTGGGTGACCGAGCGAGACGCGGCACTGACCCGCGCCCGACAAGACCACCAATCGACCGAGCGGTCACGTCGAGCGGTACCGCTGTTGTCCGAGGCGGGTTTCGTCGTACGCCCGACGCCGAGGCCCGTTCAGAACCTGTTGCAGTCGCTTCTCGAGGTTCGATCCTCTCGATCGAGGCCGGAGGAAGCGGACACGACGTTCCATCTCGGGCCCGACAACGACTTCATCGATATCGCTGAGGTTGCAGACGACGTTCTCCGCTTCCTACTCCCGATTCACGAGGCCTTTGCCGGCGTGCCACTCGCCCCCTCGGCCATGTACGGACTGCGGAACTACCGAGCCGGAGCGACACTCCGCATGCACAGGGACCGGGTGGAGACCCACGTCATCAGTTCGGTGCTCCAGATCGCGCAAGACGTCGATGAGCCATGGACGCTCGAGGTGGAGGTCGGTGGCAAAACCCACGAGATCCTGCTCAGCCCGGGACAGATGGTGCTGTACGAAGGTGCCTCCTGCGCCCACGGTCGGCCAAAACCACTTGTTGGCCGCTCGTTCGTGAATGTCTTCGTGCACTATCGGCCGATCGACTGGCCGCTCGGCGGGTCGCCTCGAGACGAGCCGTAGCCGGTCGTACCCGCCGGACGTCTGCGTCGGCTCATGCAACCGTGAAGAGGTTTGGGGGGATACCCAGACGAGCCTGCTCGTGGATCTCGTACCGTTCGCAGTCGAGACCCGAGAACCGAGCGAACTCGAGCGAACGTCCCGTGCCGAGGGAATATGGGGCGAGGTGTTGCCGGGGTCGCCGGCGAGCAAGGGTCCGCAGTCGCTTGGTCGCCCGAACGTGACGGCGAGCTTGATGTCCATCTGTAGGCCTCACCGTCGTAGAGGCCTTGGGTCAGCCACCGAGCCAAGCAGCCACCACGGCTGAATCGGAATGGACAGCGCAACAAGCGAATCGGCGTGCGATCCGCGAGGTGGTCCAAACAGCCGAACTCTGCACCAGGGACGTCATCGTCGAACTGCAAGCAGATGCCGAACCGAAGGCGCTCCGGGTCGACGGCTTGGTCGAGGCAGCTCTCCGATGGTGAGAACGAACTCTGGCTCGAGATGGGCAGTCAGTGCAACGAAGATGAGCTCGACTCAACCGGCATCCGACCCAGGCTGGTTGGGTGGTTTCTCCACTGTGGTCCACTTCGGCCCGGTCTAGCCTGAGGCCGGGAGGGTCAGCATGCGCCATTCGGACCGAAGCATCATCGATTCCCCTGCGTCCGCCGCGTTGTTCTTCGATGGGTCGTTCACCAAGCCGGATGCGGTTTCCCAGGTCCGAGCCGTGCTCGCTCAAGCCCGGAATTCGCCCCCGCCGACTGCTGCAACCATCGACCTCGATCCGCTTCTCCGGACCCGGTGTGAGACTCACCACCGGGTCGCTCCACTCATCGAGAAGGGGTGGCCGAGTCTCGATCGTGAGGACTCCCGCAGTCTTGCGATCCAGCAACTACAGCTTCGCTCGGTGGCGGAGGAGGTCGTTGGGCAACTGCGAGCAGCGGGCATCGACTCCCGAGCGTTGAAGGGAATCGTGACGGGAGCGCTCGACTACGAAAGGAGGGCACTGCGCCAGACCGGTGACGTCGATCTCCTCGTGGCAGCCGATGCGATTCCTCGAGCGGTCGAGGAGCTGCAGAGAATGGGTTGCTCTGCGCGGGCGGTCGAACGCATGCCGCCGATGCTGCGAAAAGGACCCGTGCTCGTCCACCCAACTGGGGTGGAGATCGACTTGCACTTCCGGCTGACGATCGTCGTTCCCGTGTTGAACGAATCCCTGCTCTTCGCCGATGGCGTTGACGTCGACGGCGGCCTCATCGCCTTGCCGACCGAGCTTCGACTCCTGCATGCGGCCGTGCATTCGGTCGTGTCGGTGGAGGCCCATCGGCGCCTCTCCTCGGTGGCCGACGTCGTCGCCATCATTGACAACACCGGCGTCAACTGGGAGCAGGCCCGCATGCTGGCCGATGCGCTCGGTCTGACCGAGTTCGCTGGCGAGGCGCTACGGCTCGAGGCCCTGATCATGGACCGCAAAGAACACCCTGGGCTGACCTGGCCCGCCCTCCCGCGATGGAAAGCACGTGCCATCCTGTCCAATCGAATGAACGCGCCGCGGCGGCACCTGATGGCGTTGTCGAGCCTCGACACGCCTGGGTCCCGAGCGGCCTACGCCCACCGCGCCCTTCTTCCGGAAGCGGCGAGCCGAGCCGATCGCGGCGGGCTCCTCGGCCATGTCCAGAAGATGTTGCGTGGACTACGAGCCTGATGAGAGTCGTTCGAATCTGAATTATCTCCTGTACCCGATAAGATCATGGAATGACCGCACCAGCGATCCGTCAGACGTTCCCGCTCGGCACGCAATGGCCGACCATCGATCCATTCCTGTTCGTCGCCCATCACCTCGACAACTATCCGAAGGCCAACGATCGACTGGGGCCTGCAGAGCCACTCGATGGTCGTGATCTCGGCCAGGACTTCGGCGGCAAGGACGGCTGGAACATGTACCACGGTCAGGTGGTGCCGGGGTTCCCGCAGCATCCGCACCGAGGCTTCGAGACCATCACGTATGTCCGGACGGGCAGAATCGATCATGCTGACTCCCTGGGGGCAACAGCCCGCTTCGGGGATGGCGACACACAGTGGATGACCGCAGGGTCTGGCATCCAGCACTGCGAGATGTTCCCCCTGCTCAGCGCTGAGCGGCCCAACCCGCTCGAGCTTTTCCAGATCTGGCTGAATCTTCCCGCCGAGGACAAGATGGTCGATCCGTACTTCACAATGCTGTGGCGCGATGACACCCCCACGGTCCATGTGACCGACAGCGGTGCGCAGGTGGAAGTCACCGTGATAGCCGGCGAACTCTTCGGCGAAACACCGGCGACGCCTCCGCCGAACTCTTGGGCCGCTCGACACGACGCCGAAGTAGCCGTCTGGCATCTCAGCTTCGAACCCGGGGCCAGCCTGAACCTCCCCGCCGCACGGGGAGCAGCAACCGAGCGGGTCCTGTATGCATTCGAGGGATCGACGCTCACCATCGGCGCCGAACGGATCGATGCCGGCACAGGCGCGCTCGTCGAGAGTGGCCAGGAGACAACGCTGACAGCAGGCGACACCGGCGTCGAAGTGCTGATTCTTCAGGGCCAGCCGATCGCTGAACCGGTTGCCCGCTACGGCCCATTCGTCATGAACACCGAGGACGAGATCCGCCAGGCGTTCGCCGACTACCAGGCGGCCCAGTTCGGTGGCTGGCCGTGGGCGTCCCCCGAGCCGAACCATGGGCCGGACAAGGGACGATTCGCGATTCACGCTGACGGCCGACTCGAGTCTGCCGACCGCCCAGCTGATCAGACCGCCTGACAAAACTGTCACACCACCGGTGCTACACACAACGATGTGATCACCGAACCCGACCGGCCAGCAGACGCCGAGGTTGCCGACGAGCTGGATCGACACATACGCGCCCTTGCCGGGCCTGACGCACAAGCCCGACCAGAGCAGCTCGCTGCCGTGCGGGCCGTCGTTGCCGGCCGCCGCCGAACCTTGCTCGTCGCCCGC
>CAZYLX010000361.1:0-4393 GCA_964648595.1 uncultured Acidimicrobiaceae bacterium | reverse complement strand
GAGGCACCGCCGGTCACTGAGGCACCGCCGGTCACCTAGGCACCGCCCGATGGGGAATAGCCATCGGGCGACGAATATCCTCAATCAGTGCTTGACCTCCTGATCATCGGCGCTGGACCAGCAGGCAGCGCCGCGGCCATCGAAGCGGAACGCGCAGGCCTTCATGCGCTCACGATCGACAAGGCGACCTTCCCCAGGGACAAGTGCTGCGGCGATGGCCTGACCACGGGAGCGCTCAGGCATCTCGATGCACTCGGGCTCGATCCAACCAACGTGCCGAGCTGGCAACCCGTGTCCGATGTCCATGTCGCTGGGCCGAACGGCAAGGTTCGGGTATTCCCACTCCCCCGCGACAACGGCCTCTTCGCGGTCATCACTCGGCGTAGCGAACTCGATGCCGCGCTGGTCGACCGAGCTCGAGAGGTCGGCGCCGATATCCGAGAAGGCGCAGAGCTTCTCGAACTCAGGGTTGAAGAAGACTCGCATGGCGAGTTCGCGGTCGCCACGTTCCGCGGCGGAGAAGCCGCTGACGGATCGGCCGGAGAAGCGGCCCAATCGACCGATCAGGTGACCGTGAACGCCCGCCACGTGATCGCGGCCGATGGCATGTGGTCGACCAGTCGAAAGCTTCTCGACGTTCGCCTTCCGGAGTATCGAGGGGACTGGCACGCGTTCCGCCAGTACTTCACCAATGTCAGTCCGACTGCACGCAGCGAGCTCTACGTGTGGTTCGAGCCCGACCTCCTGCCCGGCTATGTCTGGTCATTTCCGTTGGCCGACGGGTCGGCCAACGTCGGTTTCGGGATCCAGCGGGGCACGGGCCACAAGATCCAGGACATGAAGAGCCTCTGGCCAGACATCCTCGCCCGGCCCCACATCGCTGCGGTGCTAGGGCCAGACGCCACCCCCGAGGGTCCACACAAGGCGTGGCCGATTCCCGCCCGCCTCGGTGAGGTCCCGCTCACCAGTGGACCCGTGCTGTGGGTCGGCGATGCGGCCGCAGCCACCGACCCCATGACTGGCGAGGGCATCGGTCAAGCGATCGAGACGGGACGTCTGGCGGTCGAATGTGTCGTCGATGCCCGCCGAGCACCCACCGCCGCTGACGGAAATCTTTCCACTGAGATCGCCGCCAACTACGAGCGACGACTCCGCAAGGGCATGGTCAAGGACCACGGCCTGGCTCGAGCATTGTCAGGCGTTTTGGGCACGAAGTGGGGCTCGCAGTGGAGCGTGAACGTCGCCGGGGCGACCGGCTGGACCCGCAGAAACTTCGCTCGCTGGCTGTTCGAGGACTATCCGCGGGCGATCATCGGGACGCCCTCGCGGTGGCATCGCAAGCTCTTCACCAGCGACGGCGCCTATACGTCGGTTGAGTGACAGTTTCTGCCGAGATCGATCGATCTGACCTGCCTGTTCACACACATCCACACTGCCGTTTACACAACTGTTACGAAAGTGTCCTAAGGTGCGTTTCAAGAGCTTCAGAGGCGGAGGGTTCGCCTCGCAACTCCACAACAAGCCGTCGGTGCTCCTCCCCAGCGCCGGCGGCTTGTTCGTCTTTTGGGCCGGTCGAGGCAAACTGGTACCCGACGTCGCAACGAACTGGGGCCGGGTACGCCGTTCAGAGCAGCTCCTTGAGCTTGCGAACCGTGCCAACAGGGTCGGGACCAACCGGCGTGACGTTCAGATATGTGACACCTGCGGCCGCATACGCCTCGAGCCGCTCTTTCACATAGCCCTCATCGCCGATCAGCGACGAGCCTTCGAGGAACTCGTCAGGGATGGCAGCTTCGGCTTCCTTCTTCTGACCGTTGAGGTACAGCTCCTGGATCTTGTGCGCTTCGGCTTCCCAGCCGTACCGGCTGAACACGTTGTTGTAGAAGTTGCGGCCGACCGCCCCCATCCCGCCGACGTACAGAGCGGTGCCACCGCGGCCGTACTCACGAAGCGGGGCGACCTCGTCCTGCTTGCCGATCGCCAGCATGCCGCCGGCCATGATGTCCATGGTGCCGAGCGACTCGTCACGCTTGGCGTAGCCCCGTGCCAGATCGTCACCCCACACCATCGATGCCCGCTCGGGAACGAACAAGGTTGGTAGCCAGCCGTCGGCGATTTCAGCAGTCAGCTCGACGTTCTTGGGGCCGAGCGATGCCAGAAGGATGGGAATCGTTGGCCGCGGAGGGTGGGTGATGATCTTGAGCGGCTTGCCGAGACCGGTGCCCTGATCCTCCGGGAGCGGCATGGTGTAGCGCTTGCCCTTGTGGACGAGCTTGTCCTCCCTGGCCCAGATCTTGCGGCAAATCTCGACGATCTCGCGGGTGCGTCCCAATGGGGCGTCGTAGGGCACGCCGTGCCAACCCTCGATCACCTGCGGCCCAGAAGCGCCAAGACCGAGGACACATCGACCGCCGCTGAGCACGTCGACGCCGACGGCAGTCATGGCGAGGAGCGTCGGGGTCCTGGTGTAGATCGGCAGGATACCGGAGGCGATCTCGACGGTCTCGGTCACCGCGGCCAGATACCCCATCACCGTTGGTGCGTCCATGCCGTAGGCCTCTGCGACCCACACGAGATCGACGCCGGCCTTCTCGTATTCGATGACCTGATCGGCCATCGCCTTCACATCGCCGGAGTAGTTGACTGCCATGGAGATCTTCATGGCAATGAACCTATTCGGTCCGGCCTCGGCGAGTCGATCTGGAATGCCACGCAGGCCGTTGGTCAGCGGGCAGCGTGCCTCAGCGGGCGTGCTGAGTCTCGCGCCATGTCATGCCGCGAGACTGGTCGGGTTCCCTGGGCAGGCCGAGGACCTTCTCGGCAACGATGTTGCGCTGCACCTCGCCGGTGCCCCCGCCGATCGTGAGGGCCTGGGAGAACAGGTAGCCCCAGTGCCATGTGCCTTCACCTTGTCGGCTTCGTATGTTCCCTCCGAGGCCGGGTCCGCTGCCCTCGAGCATGCCCGCCGCTCCTGCGAGGTCCTTGGCCAGCGTCATGACCTTCTGGCCGTGCTCATCGGCCAGGATCTTGCGGATCGACGCCTCGGGCCCGATGCCCTTTCCTGCGACTTGCGCCATCAACGTCCGCTGCCGGATGAGGTCGAGGATCTTGCCCTCGATGTAGGTGTCGGCGAGGCGCTGCCGCATGAGCGGATCGGCGCTACCACCACTCGAGCGAACGAGATCGATCAAGTCGTCGGTCTTCGGACCCATTCCCCACAACACACCACCGGTCGACAGAGACACCCGCTCGTTGGCCAGCGTGACCTTGGCGAGGCGCCACCCGTCGTGTTCGGTGCCGATGAGGTTCTCGGCAGGGACTTCGGCGTCGGTGAAGAACACCTCGTTGAACGAGTAGGCGGTTGTCATGTCGATGATCGGCCGAAGTTCGATGCCAGGCAGATCAGTCGGGCAGATGAAGTAGGAGATGCCCTTGTGCTTCGGAGCGTCGGCATCGGTTCGAGCGATCAGGATGCCGAACGCCGAGTTGTGGGCCCCGGAGGTCCAGATCTTCTGCCCGTTCACACGGAAGATGTCGCCGTCGCGCTCCGCTCGCGTGCTGAGGTTGGCGAGATCAGAACCGGACTCTGGCTCGGAGAACATCTGACACCAGATCTCTTCGCCGGCCAGGATCGGCAACAGGTAACGGTCTTTCTGTTCCTGGGTGCCGGCGTGGATGATGGTCGGACCGGCCCAACCGATGCCGATGGCGTTCTGAGGGCGATCGATCTCCGCCCGTTCGAGTTCCTCATCGATGATCAGTTGATCGATCGGACCGGCCCCGAGGCCATAGGGCGCCGGCCAATGAGGCGCGACGTAGCCGGACTCGGCCAGTTGACGATTGGTCGGATCGGGGTGTTCGGCCACCCACTGTCGAAAGGCGAGACGGGTCGGATGGTCCTCTGGCGCCAGCTCCATGAACATGGGACCGTAGATTGGGAAGATGGCCGACGACAAAAGTGAAGAGCTCCGTCCGCCCTCGGGGAACAAGTTCCTCAAAGAGAGCCTGACGATCCTGCAAGTCCCCCGCCTCGCGTTCCGAACTCCGTCGTTGATCATGCGAGCACCCAGGGGCACACAGCAGCCGGTGCTTCTTCTCCCTGGTCTCCGGGCCGGCGACGCATCGAACGCTCCGATGCGTTCGTTTCTGCGGCGGAAGAACTTCATGCCCTATGGATGGGGGCTCGGCATCAACCATGGCGATGTGCAGGGCCAGCTACCAAAGGTGATCGAACGAGTCGAGGAGCTGTTCGAACGAGCCGGGGAACCGATCTCGTTGGTCGGTTGGAGCCTCGGCGGCGTGTTGGCACGCGAGCTGGCACGAGAGCGCTCTGAACTGGTGAGCCAGGTCATCACCTATGGCACGCCAGTGGTCGGAGGACCGCTCTACACCA